>DKME01000076.1 GCA_002469525.1 Actinobacteria bacterium UBA7422 | reverse complement strand
CCCTAGTGTGCCAGAGATCCACTACTTCGCACTCCGGCACACCCCGATCCTGAACAAAATTTAGGCTTAATCGGGATCAAAATCGCGCTCAGAATTTTGGATCGTCGATTTCTGGCTCACGTTGATCGTAGGAACCCGGTCGATTCCGTCTTTCCAGGCGTGGATCCGGGATTGGATCCGGGAGTGGATCAGGGAGTGGATCCGAGTAAGCGGTGCTTGGCAGTTCTGGCGGTGGGATCGAATAGTCCCGGCCACTTGGGGTCCGCCAGGTGGCACTTCCGTCGACCCCACTTTCTAAAATCCGCCAGCCGCCATGTGTCTTTAGCTGGTGGTGACGCACACACAGGGAACCTAAGTTGCCTCGATCTGTCCTTCCACCCTGTGACCAAGGATTCGCGTGATCAATGTGACCACGGCGTGCGCTCGCTTGACACCCTGGGAAGCGACAAAACTGGTCACGGACCGTAATAAAGTCTCGGAGTGCTTTTGAAGGAACGTACCTGCGTCTACCCAAGTCCAGGAGGTTATTGGTCAGCGGGTCGGTGACCAACCTGCGAATCGTGATGTCGGGGATCCGGGAGATGAGATCGCGGATCTCGCAGGTGGGAGCCGAAAGGGGTGCACGGGAACCGGAACTGACGAGACCCATTGATTCCTGCAGCCCGAGAAGTGCCGCAAAGTCGATCACGATATCGATATTTGCCCGCAGCTTGGGATTGGAGTTGGACGTTTCGCCAGCCATTCCTGTTAAGACTCGGATCAATGCACTACTTCGCAACGCTCCTTCAGAATCACATGAAAGGCCTCGAGATACGGCCGTCGCTGAGGCTGCTTGTGCGTGGGAATTAATCACCGCCATGCACGCCTGCGCCTGAATCATGCCCATGCGGGCGAGCAGAATGGCCTGACCCTCGCCTTGGTCAAGAACTACTACGTCGTGACTACTTGCGGCTGCTTGCCTCTTGCGACGCTGATACAACCCATCAATTTCTTCAAGTTTCTTCTCGACCGCGCGACGGGTCCGACTAACCGTAGTTGATTTTGCTGAAGAAACCCCGACATGGTCCAGCTTGCGAGCGGCCGCCTCGAAGATTTCCCTCGAGTCGGGGTCTACGTCCCAGATATGCGAGAGCTTGCTCACGCCGGCACAAATCGCAGTAGCGTGGGAAATTGAAATTGTGCCTTCACTCAAGGCTTGCCGAGTTTGCTCGAGTGGACCAAGGATTAGTCGTGCTTCCTCGATCCGGCGGTAGGTATGGGTGAAGGACCAACGCATGTGGACCGCGATCTCTTCCCGGACGGCGTCTTGGATAACGATCTCCTTGGTTCCCCGCACACCCACGGTCTGAAACGCAATATCTCGACCAGCAATTTCGACCAGCGCCTTGGCCTGTTCGAGGAACAATTTGCTTGCACTCGCCTCAGAATGTCTCAGTGAGTTGAACGCGGGTGACCTAGCGGGCTCAGACTCCCAAGCTCGCCGTCCGGCAAGCGAATTCGCCCTGTCTTGTTCTGGCCTCTTTTCGTACATGTGTTCGATTAAACAGCATGGGTCTGACATTCGAATTGAAAGTCCTGCCAAAAGTTCTCGGGGAACTCGGGAAACTCGGCGAGTCCGGTCAATCTGATGAGCCTGATTCTTACCCGCGATCAAGATCAGGCTCAAGAAAAATGTATCTGGCAGTGGGGACGGCCGCCCGCAAAGCCTTCTCAGCGTTATCAATGTCGGCAGCAATCTCCCTGCCGGTATCAGAATGGTGAATGGCAATCTTTGCCGCGACTAAAAGCTCGTCGGGTCCCACATGCATGGTCCGCAAATGGATAACTCGCTCAACACCATCCGAGCCTTCAAGTGCTGCACGAATCGCGTCCACCTCTTCGGGTAAAGCACTCTCCCCGATCAACATTTCCACCATTTCGATGGCAAGGAAAATCGCAATGACGATCAATAGCGTCCCGACACCCATTGCACCTACGGCGTCGAACCGACCGTCGCCCGTGATCACCGCGGCACTCACGCCGGACAGGGCAAGCATCAAGCCAACTAGCGCGCCAGCATCTTCCAACAGAATCACTGGTAGTTCAGGTTGACGCGATGCTCGCACGAAACCAAGTAGGGATCGATTCCCGCGAGATTTGTTTGCCTCGCGAAATGCGGTACGAAATGAATAACCTTCAAGCCCAATGGCAATCAACAACACGACAACCGCGATCCACCAGTCATTCAAGGGTTCGGGATTCTGCCACTTATGAATACCTTCGTACAACGAAAACATGCCACCGACCAGGAACAACACGATCGCCACAATGAACCCGTACACGTAGCGACGCCGCCCGTATCCGAATGGATGCTGGGCATCGGCCGGCTGCCGCGCACGCTTGTTACCAATTAACAACAACACTTGGTTTCCAGAGTCAGCAACGCTGTGAATAGCTTCAGAGAGCATTGACGATGAACCGGTGAAAGCGAACGCCACGAATTTGCTCACCGCGATGCCTGCGTTGGCGATCAGCGCCGCAACAACTGCCTTAAGGCCGCCTTCAGTACTCACGGGCGCGTACTCACGGGCGCGTACTCATGTTTTTGTTCTCACGATTGCGCACACTCCAGAAGTGGACACAGAAATCGTGGGCTCTGATGCGGTAATTACTGCAGCTTGTCCACTTTCAATGGTGATCGAATCTAGATTCGTCTGACCTTCGAGTCCGAGTACGAGACGGAACTCACCCGACGGTGACTCTTGGGACGGTGACTCTTGTGAATGCGTGTTCGCACGCAGGACATCAATAATAAAAGGTGCTTCGGAGGGCTGCGGAAGGCTCGCTTCAAAATTAAGTGCACGCAATGCGAGTTCCTTGTATACGGGTTTCGGGGTTAACCCAAGTCGCAACACGTTGTCCGAAGAAGTCATTACTTCAATACCGGTGCCGGCAATGTAACTGTGCGGAATTCCTGCTGGAATAAAAACACTTTCCCCCGGGGCTAGTGCAAGTGGTTGCAGGAACACGGCGAGCAACGCTCCCTGATCGCCAGGGTAGTCAGCGATAACAGTTTTATATGCATCAATCTCAAACTCGGAAAGGCCCGCAGTCCCAACAGCTTCCGGGATCGCTCGTGTAACCTCAATTGGGAACTCAGTGTTGACGAAATATTCAAAAAGTGCCCGACGATCTGGAACATCTGTTGCGAACGCTTGAACGGGCAGTTCGATTGGCAACGCTTCGAGAATTTTTGTGAGTTGCTCCAATGGTCGCCAACCGCAAAAGGCAGTGAATGGCGTCAGTGCATAAAGAAGTTCCGTTTTTTCATAAGAATCTGCAAACGCGTTCGCAAACTCTTGCGTGTCATTAAGTTCATTGAAACCCTCGAGTGCGAAACCTCGATGTGGGTGCACTTGAATCGACAGGGGTTTAGCAGCGGCGAGAATCTTCACGAGAATCGGGACGTCCGTTCGCTCCAACAGGGTATCGAGTGTCAAGTCCGAGCCAATAATTTTCGATGCCCCGCTCGGGTGAACGCCAAACCATAATTCGGCTTGCGGGTCGTTGGCATTGTGTGACTTTGATTCAGCAAGCCAAGGTTGTAATCCTCCAGGAATCCCCCACGCGTAAGTCTTGAGCGCTCCGCTGATTAACTGCATGATTACACGAGTACTTCGCGTCTAGTTCAGCAACATTACTGGAATGCCGTCGCGCACGGGAAAATGCGCACTGCACACGGTGCATACGAGTCCAGTTGATTCGGGAATGAGCGCACCGTGAGCGTCACAGGGGCAAGACAAGACAGCCCACAATTCGGGGGCAATTCCAAAGGGCGCCGAACTGGTCTGGTTCATAATGGAAAGAATGTCATCGCGCAATTCTTCCATTTTATCCGGCTCGCGGGCCTCGACATTGAGCCGCAGGAGGGGTTCGGTATTGCTCGCGCGAACATTGAACCACCAGGTGTCCGCCGCAACCGTGAGACCGTCGAGTTCGTCAAGATCGTTTTCGCCGTACTTTGCCGTGATTGCCTCAATGACGCTGGCCTGATTGTCGACCCGTGTGTTGATTTCGCCACTTGCCACGTAGCGATTAAATGGCGTGAGCAGACTTGAAAAAGTTGTGCCAGCCGGCGTCTCACCCAATGCCGCAATGCAGTGCAGTGCGGCGAGCATTCCCGAGTCGGCGCGCCAGAAATCACGAAAATAGAAGTGACCCGAGTGCTCACCGCCAAAGACTGCATGTGTCTGCGCCATAGTGGCCTTGATGAATGAATGACCAACGCGGGTGCGAATTGCTACGCCACCGTTTTCAGCGACGACTTCTGGGACCGTGCGCGATGTAATGAGATTGTGGATCACACTACTTCCGGGATGTCGAGCCAATTCGCGCGTTGCTATGAGTGCGGTGATTGCCGAAGGTGTTACCGGATCACCGTTTTGGTCAACGACGAAACAGCGGTCGGCGTCGCCATCAAATGCCAACCCAAGGTCAGCCTTGTGGTTAATTACCGCCTTTTGCAGATCGACGAGGTTGGCAGGTTCGATCGGATTTGCTTCGTGGTTGGGAAAATTTCCGTCAAGCTCGAAATACATGGGAATAATTGTGAGCGGTAGTTCGGGAAGGCCCGCTTCTGTACCCAAAACAGCGGGCACGGTGAACCCGCCCATGCCATTGCCAGCGTCAACAACGATGCTGAGTGCGCGCCCATTTTCCACTGGAACAAGCTCGCGCAAGTATTTCGCGTACTGCGGAAGCACATCCTGTGAGGTGATGCCGCCGAGTGGGTGAATGGGCGCACTCGCTCCGGTAAGTGCGTCAATATGACCTGAAGTGATTAACTCGGAAATCTCTCGAAGTCCCGACTCCTGACCAACCGGGGCAGCTCCCTCGCGACACAGTTTGATCCCGTTGTATTCCGCCGGGTTGTGGCTTGCTGTGAACATGGCACCGGGCAGATTCAGGCTCCCGGAAGCGAAATACAAACCGTCGGTGCTGGCAAGTCCTATCTCAATGACGTCACAGCCGGCCTCCCGAACGCCCTGCGCAAATGACGCCACCAGTGATGGCCCAGATGGGCGCATATCGTGGCCAACAACCACCGCTCCTGCGCCGCCGTCAGATAGGCGAATGTGCAGGACTTCGACGAATGCACGCCCTACTGCGTGGGCGAGGTCCTCGTTGAGTTGATCGGGGTAGGTCCCCCGAACGTCATAGGCCTTGATAATTGCACTGAGGTCACGTCCCTGTTGTGAAGTCACGGGTTAAACCTATCGGTTGACGTAATTTACTGATCTGGGATTTCGTTACTGATCTGGGTTGACGAGTACCCGCAGGTGGCCGCGCCGAGCAACCTCGACCGTATTGCCAGAAGTAGTCGCTGCCGCTTCCCGTTCTAGGTAGCGGGGGCGTGCGGCCTCCCGGACAGCATCCGCTAAAGCTTCAAGGTCGTCGGAGGATGGTTTAAGTGCGTCGGCATCTGGTGCGATCCGAACAATTTCCCAGCCGCGCGGCGCGGTGAGACGCTCACTATGCATCAGGCATAGGTCGTAGCAGTGCGGTTCGGCGTAGGTCGCGAGTGGACCGAGCACCGCGGTTGAATCCGCGTAGACGTAGGTCAAGGTGGATACGGCGGAGCCACTGCAGGAGGGCTTCGAGCACCGTCTTCTACTCACTCAACGGACGTTAGTAGCAGTTGCGAGCTAACTCGCGGCGGCGCGCCGCACGGCTACGGCTTCATTCTGCGCTGCGCTGGGAACCAGAACTTCAATGCGCAATGGACTCCACGGATAACCCGTGATCAAGTTCCCGAATCGTGACTTTTCTCGGATCCGGTGGGCCAAGAGAACAGGCCCAGAAGCCTCCGTCGGTGTCACGATCGCCGTGTACCAATCGATATCGCTGGGTGGGTCCAGCTTAATGTTTCGGAGCTTGCCCGCCTCAACTTTGATTCGCCTAGAGGCAGTTGGCTCACCGACGCTCTTTCCTCCGCGAAATGGCAACAACACGATATCGACTTCAACATCACTTTCAGGCGCACTGATTGCCAAACGAACGTCGGTTAGTTCTCTGACCGGCAGTCCCGAAACCGCCGCCGGTCCAGTAATGGGTTGCGCGCCGGCGCTAAATGCAGTTTCGTCTTGGACTCGTTGGCCGCCAAAGAACTGTCGCATCCCAGCGACAATCGGCTGGTCAGATGTCAACTCAAGTGTGACGGGCAGTGACCCGTCTGGCGTTTGTGGAAGTGCCGGAGTCATGTCTGTTGTGACAACAGCCCCTGCGGTTACGGTGAACGTGTTTCGCTCAGCGGGTTCATATGTTCCGTCGGGGGAAATAACGCGCACGGTGACGTTCGCATCGTTGTCGGTTGTCGAAACAATGGACAGCACACGTGCACCCAGCCCATTGATCACACCCGGGACATAGACCTTGGTCGCCGGCAATGCTGCCTGTGGAATCCAGTCCGTTCCCACCGACTGCAATCCTGATCTTTGCTCGTCGTCAACCGAGGCACCGATCCGGCCGGTCCGGGCCAGCACGTGAAATGCCGTTGCAGCAACTCCGGGGGCAAGAACGTCGAGTTGCACGGTGAGTCGATCAAGTGGCGAAATTACCAAGCCTCGACCGGCCGGGGCGTCGATAATTCCGTCAGGACCGTGAATGATCACGTCGACGATTGCGGCAGTGTCGTCAGGGTTCACTAAAATCACCCGAGTTTTGCGCCCTGCCACTGCACCACCACCAACAAACCAAAACTCAGAAGCCGCCGGTGCGCAGGCGGT
>DKME01000053.1 GCA_002469525.1 Actinobacteria bacterium UBA7422 | reverse complement strand
ACTCAAAGCGGTGCTGACGAGCGGGCGCAACCGTGTTTCCAAAACGTCTTTCGTGAATTCATTGGGGGCGGCAATAAGTACCGTGTCTTCAACTAAACCAAGGGGGCGGGTGAGGGAGACAAATGCTTTCTGTTGCGGGCTCAACGTCCCGTCAGAGAGTGAGTCCAAAGCCGCATTCCACATCGCGGTCAGTTCACTATCCCCAGCCATTTACCCTCAACTATTCAAGATTTCCGGATTTTTTCCACATGCTTATCCACAGGTGTGGATTGCGGGTTAATACTACAAGCCCAAAAGAGGCTTTGACAAGTGGATTCGTGTCAATACGGAAATAATTGCAGCTGTGTGCTAGCACCGTGTGCGTGGTTGATTAACTGATTGGGGGCTGGGTGTGACCCCAAGGGAACCATGGCGTAGCCTTCGGGGGCTGTTTACTTCCCAGTACGTTCGGCAAGATCCCTAGGAGAATCATGAAGCGCACATTCCAGCCAAATACCCGTCGTCGGGCAAAGACACACGGCTTTCGGTTGCGCATGAGCACCCGCGCCGGCCGTAGCATCCTTGCTGCTCGCCGCGGCAAAGGTCGCACTCGCCTCTCGGCGTAGTAATCTTCGCCTTGAGTTAACCTGCCCTGATTCCGGGCGATTACGTAAAGGTTGTTCATGTTGGCAGCCCAGCACCGCATGCGGAGCTCACAAGACTTTTTATTAGTGCGCCGTAATGGCAATAAAGTCGTGCTCCCTGGACTAATTATCTATATTTATTGTGGTTTCTATCCAGATGGTATCTGCCGGGTCGGCCTCACGGTAGGGAAAGATTGCGGTAACTCGGTGCACCGGCATCGCATTAGTAGGCATATCAGGGAGGCAATGCGACCCGTTGTGGAACAGCTACCTGCCGGATCCGGTGTTGTGGTCAAGGCACTACCGGCAATCGCAAACACCCGAGTCGATTCGAATGTGGTCACCTCGGCTTTGTTAGCAAAGGTCGGATTATGAGTTCCCAAGTTCACAACCCGCTCCGCTCAACGGCGTATTCCGTGGGGAATGCTCTGTTGTGGCTGTGGGATCACACCCTTGGTTGGTTGGTGCTCCTGCTGTTTATGGCCCTGATCCGCGGGTACCAAATCCTGATCTCACCGCTGCTGCCCCCTAGTTGCCGCTTCCATCCGAGTTGTTCGCAATACGCTTTAGGGAGTATGCGTGTCCATGGATCTGCCAAGGGCTTAGCCTTAGCCACGGTTCGCCTACTACGGTGCAACCCTTGGAATAAAGGTGGCTTAAACCCGGTGCCCGAAAAAGGTCGCTGGTTACCGGATATACATCCGGATGGTCGCCCACGAATAAGTCCGGACGGAGAACATGTTCATTCTTGATTGGCTACGAACCGGGGTTAGTTGGGTTCTAGTTCAGTTCCACCAGTTGCTGAGCAATTTCATGGATGCCAGTAGCGGCTGGACATGGGCGTTCTCCATTGTTGGTCTGGTAATTGTCATGCGAATCCTGTTGATTCCGCTCTTTGTCAAGCAGATCAAGGCGCAGCGAAACCTGCAAATTATCCAACCCCAGATGAAAGAAATTCAGAAGAAATACGCTGGGGATAAAGAACGTCAGTCCCAAGAGATGATGAAACTTTACCGGGAAACTGGTACGAATCCCCTGGCCTCATGTCTACCTATTTTATTGCAGGCCCCCATTTTCTTCGCACTCTTCAGCGTCTTGCAAGGTATCGCTATGTTGCGCCCAGAGGGCGTTTTCAACTGGGAACAATACGCCCCGTTGTTGCAGAATGCACATGATGCGTCGATCTGGGGAGTACCACTTTACGGAACTTTCCTTAACGCAAGTGAAGTTGCATCCGATGGTTTTAGTCCCACAGCAACACGAACCCTTGCCAGTATTTTGATTTTGCTTATGAGCGGCACAACTTTTCTTACCCAGCGTCAATTGATCGTGAAAAATACAGCCCCCGGCAACCCGATGGTCCGTCAACAGAAAATTCTTCTTTATGTTTTCCCCATCGTCTTCGCCGTGGGTGGAATCAACTTCCCGATTGGTGTCCTGATCTACTGGTTCACCACCAACCTGTGGACCATGGGTCAGCAGTTCTACGTGATCCGAAATAACCCCCAGCCCGGTACCCCGGCATTTGATGCGTTGGAAGCGCGTAAAACCGCGAAAGCAACTCGTAAGAATGGTGGAGTAGCTGAAGTGGAGGTTACCGACGTTGTGTCGGTAACCCCGGAGCGGGTGCAACCTAAACGCACAGCAAAAAGCAAGAGAAGCCCCAATAAAAAGAAGAAATAACCTGTGGGTCGAGTGATCGATCGTAAAATCAACTTAATGAATCTAGAGAGTGAGTACGTCCATGAGTGAAGTAACTGAATCTGATGCAAAACAGCTCGACCAAGAGGGTGACGTAGCCGCTGACTACCTAGAAGGTTTGCTGGATATTTGCGACCTCGATGGGGATATAGATATTGAGGTGGACGGTCGTCGCGCCCGGGTATCAATCGTCGAAGTTGAAAAAGGTGAGTTAACTCATCTAGTGGGAGCTGACGGTGAAGTGCTGCAGTCTCTGCAAGAGTTATCCAGGCTCGCTGCTGCACGCGAGACCGGTGACCGATCACGGCTCATGTTGGACATTGCCGGTTATCGTGGAAAACAGAAAGAAATCCTTGAAGAGGCGGCCAAGACGGCCTGCGCGGAAGCCGAACGCACATCGGCTCCAGTTCGAATGGCTCCAATGAATCCCTATGAGCGCAAAGTGGTCCATGACATTGTGGCAACGATTGGTCTGGCCAGTGAATCCGAAGGCGACGAACCCAATCGCCGTGTGGTTATTCGAGTCTCCTAGACCATGGTTTCCCGTGAAACATCGGGTGAATTACCCCTCTGGTTACAACCTGCCCAGGAGGCTTTGGAGCGTTACCAGGAAATTCTTGCCGGACCTGGGCTCGAACGGGGATTAATGGGACCGCGGGAAATGCCGCGCCTCTGGGATCGCCATATTCTGAACTGCGCTGTTGTCGCAAACCCTGAATTGGGCCTTGTCCCCCACGGGGCATTGGTAGCTGACGTTGGTTCAGGCGCGGGCCTCCCTGGAATCGTGTGGGCAATTTGCCGGCCAGATACTGAGATGATTCTGATTGAGCCACTTCTACGACGGGCCACATTCCTCACCGAAGCCGTTATTGACCTTGGCCTTAGTGAACGGGTTACCGTGCTGCGAGCGAGGGCTGAGAAAGTAATTGCAACACCCAATTGGACCGGTGTTGACATCGTGACCGCCCGTGCACTTGCCCCCATGGAGCGGCTTCTTGGCTGGACCATGCCACTACTCAAGCCGGTGGGTGACCTGGTTGCTCTCAAGGGATCAAGTGCTTTCACTGAAATTGAGGGTGCATCCGAGGTGATCAGTCAATATCAGATCACGGAAATATCAGTTCTTACCTGCGGTGAAGGGGTGGTTGACCCGGCAACAACGGTCGTGAGAGCCCGACGCAGTTCCCTCTAAACAAATAGGACACAATAGCCAGGTGCCTAAGCTCCCAGCTCCATCAAAGAATGAACCATTTCAGGTCGGAAAAACCTCAGGCCTAGGTTGGCCCACCGATGTTTCCCGTGAAACATTCACCGCTGAAATCGATCAATTGGGCGAGCAGACAGGTTTAGGGTGGCCCACGTGACCCGAATCATTACCATTGCAAATCAAAAAGGTGGTGTGGGTAAAACCACCACGACGGTCAACATTGCGGCCGCGATGGCACAGGTGGGAAAAAAGGTGCTTGTCATTGATATGGACCCTCAAGGCAATGCAACAACGGCTTTGGGAATTGAACACACTGAGGGAACGCCCGGGATCTATGAAGTCCTGATGGGAGAGACTTTACTTGCCCAGGTGATTAGTCCTTGCTCAGACATTACGAATCTCTACGGAGTTGCGGCCACGATTGATTTGGCCGGAGCTGAAGTTGAGCTTGTGTCAACCCCTCACCGTGAACACCGGTTGCGAGAGGAAATTGAAAAACTTCAGCAGAGCCATAACTTTGACTACATTTTCCTTGACTGCCCACCAAGTTTGGGCCTGCTAACACTCAATGGACTTGTTGCTGCCCGTGAAGTCCTACTACCGATCCAATGTGAGTACTACGCCTTGGAAGGTTTGTCCCAACTCCTAAAAACCGTGGACATGATCAAAGAACACCTCAATCCAGAACTCGAAGTGACCGCGATTATTTTGACCATGTATGACGGTCGTACCCGCCTAGCCAGCCAAGTTGCAGACGAAGTGAGATCCCACTTTGGAGCGCGTGTGCTGAACACAATCATTCCGCGCAATGTCAGGGTCTCCGAGGCCCCCTCCTATGGCCAAACGGTGCTGACCTATGACCCGAACTCATCTGGCGCTATCTCGTATCGGGAAGCAGCCGCTCAACTTGACATAATCCAACCCCACAACTAGTTATCCACAACTTATTCACAGAAAAGAGTTATTATGGCAGCACAGGCCCGCGGATTGGGTAAAGGACTCGGGGCGCTTATTCCCACGGAACCCACGAAACTTAAAACATCCATCACGCCATCTCCACTTGAGACCCCGGTGACCTATCTTGAACTACCCGTTGACTCAGTTTTGCCCAATCCCGCCCAGCCAAGGAGCGTGTTCGATGAAGAAGCTCTAGCCGAACTTGTCTTCTCGATCAAGACAATTGGGCTATTGCAACCAATCGTGGTCCGAAAGTCTGGGTCGGGGTCCTATGAACTAATCGCGGGTGAACGTCGTCTTCGCGCCAGCAAGTTGGCCGGTGTGACCGCGATCCCTGCCATTATTCGCAACACCGAAGACTCAAATATGTTGCGCGATGCATTACTGGAAAATCTGCACAGGTCGAATTTAAACGCCCTCGAAGAAGCAGCCGCATATTCACAGATGCTGTCAGATTTTGATTGCACCCAAGACGAATTAGCACAAAGAATTGGTCGTTCACGACCTCAGGTCACAAACACGATCCGGCTTCTCAAGCTTCCAACACCTGTTCAGCAGAAAGTTGCGGCAGGTGTGATCAGTGCCGGACATGCACGAGCACTACTTGCTTTAGGTTCCCCAGAAGAGATGGAACACATGGCAAACCGGATTATCAAAGAAGGTTTAAGTGTTCGAAGTGTTGAGGAAATCATTGCCGTTACAGCACCGTCGAAAAAATCTTCTGGTAAGTCTGGAAAAAAGAAAGGCCGATCCGAAGATTTGGAAGAAGCAATTCGAGTTCTCACTGAACGAATGGGTGACGCTACTGACACCCGTGTGAAACTTGAAGGATTCGCCAAGAAAAACTCACAAGGAAAAATTGTGATTGAATGCGCTGACCTATCCGATGCCCGACGAATTACCGAACTGCTTGATAAATCAGGTCACTGAAGACCTGACCGACCTGCAGCCCGGCTGCCTCAATCGCCTGAGGTACCAACGAAGTTTCGGTCATGCCTGGTGCGACATTGACTTCGAGGAACCAAATTTCACCCTGTGAATCAACGATCACATCAACCCGTGAGATCGCTCGGAGCCCGAGTACTTCATGCACGCTCACGGCATATGAACACACCCGATTCAAGGTGTCCGGATCAAGTCGAGCCGGTGTGAAGAACTCGGTAGCACCAGCCGTGTATCGTGCATGGAAGTCGTAAATTCCACCAACCGGAACAATTTCAACCGGCGGCAATGCCGTAGCAATACCGTCAAGGTCAATAACGGTTACGGCTAATTCAGTACCGAAAACAGCTTGCTGCAGCATTACCCGATCCCCGTAACCGAAGGCGTCAACTAAAGCTGGAGCAACTTGGTCAGCGCCCGTGCATAGCCGAACACCCAGTGCGGAACCCCCACTAATTGGCTTTACAACCAATGGCAATCCAATCCCGGAAATCACACTGGTCAATATTCGCGGTGCGCCCATTTCACGGAAGAAGGATTGTGGGAAGGCAACGAAAGGCGGAGCACTGCCAGGTGGAACAAGCCCTGCAGCAATCCCTTTGTCGAATGCGCGAGCTGCACTTGCGGCACCGCTACCGATGAAAGGAATCCCCTTTAGTTCCAACATGGAACGCAAGGTTGCGTCTTCCCCGATAACCCCGTGAATAAGTGGGACCACGACGTCATATGAATCGGAGTTGAGTGAGTCGAGGAACTCTGCATCCAGATCAACTTCAATCAACTCAGCGTCGGACATCGATGCACGTAATGCCTGGGAAACCCGCCGACCCGATCGCAATGAAACGTCACGTTCGGCGTTGAGGCCCCCGGAAAGAATCGCTACCCGCATGTGTTCCTCAATTAAGATTCGAGAGTGGATTAATGCTTCTCACGGGGGGAGTAGCAGTCTGATCTGTTTGAGCGGCACCAAAAGTGTTGATCAAGTCGAGTTCGGCATCAATGACCCCGGCTAGTCGACGCACTCCTTCGGCGATTCGATCTGGCTGTGGATAGCAGTAGGACAAGCGCAGATTGGTTGAACCTTGCCCGTCGGCGTAGAAACCTGTACCGGGAACGTAAGCAACAAGCGAACTTATGGCGCGCGGCAACATATTTGTGGCATTAAGTGGCGCAGGCAGCGTTACCCACGAGTAAAAACCGCCCTGAGGAACGGTCCAGGTTGTTCCTGTTGGCATATACGCCTGCATTGCTTGCAGTAGGGCATCACGGCGTTCCCGGTACAACTCTTGGAAAACCTTGATTTGCTGTTGCCAATTTTCTTCGGACAAGTAACGAGACACGGTCAATTGTGAAAAGTTACTCGGGCATAGTGTCGCTGCCTCAGCGGCCAACACCAATTTTTCTCGAACACCATGGGGTGCAATAACCCACCCAACCCGTAGACCCGAGGCAATAATCTTAGAGAAAGAGCCAAGATAAATCACACCTTGGTCATCAAGTGAACGAATCGCCTTTGGTGGTTCACCCTCAAATCCGAGTAAGCCGTACGGGTCATCTTCAAGAATTGGAACATTAAATTCCTGAGCAATTGCAAGGATTTCTTTACGGCGTTGGAGTCCCTGGGTTAATCCGGCAGGATTGTGAAAGGAAGGGATTGTGTAAATGAACTTAACGCGAGAACCACTGGACTTGGCCTGCCCCAGTGCCTCACGCAATGCCTGTGGATCCAATCCTTCGTGGTCCATAGCAACGTGAACAACATTGCATTGATAACTGCGGAACACGCCCAGAGCACCAACGTAGGAAGGTGACTCGACTAGGACCGTGTCACCGGGATCGCAGAAAACTTTCGTTACTAGGTCCAGACCCATCTGTGAACCGGCAGTGACGACAACGTCGTCGGGGTGGGAGCGAACACCAACAAGTCCAGAGATTTCTAAAATTTGTTCACGCAAGGTCGGGTCACCCTGACCTGAGCCGTATTGCAAAGCAACCGTTCCCTGGTCGCGAACAACTTTGGCTGCGATCTGTGCGAAACGGTCTGAGTCAAGGGCCGAGACGTACGGCATTCCCCCTGCAAGCGAAACCACTTCAGGACGAGAGGCAACAGCAAAGAGAGCACGGATGGCCGAGGCGGTTAAACCCTGCGCTCGCTCGGCATAACTATCAACCCAAGGGTCCAGCCGGTTACCTGCCATACCCGACAGCGTAGTGCGATTCGCCTGAGAGAAACAATCAGGAGTTACGCATGGGACCAGAGTCACTTACCACCCCGAGTGAGCGGGGCACACCGGATCAACCGGGTTGTGAATCACACGCCTGTAGTTTGTCCCCAGATGGGGACAGGCTGTGTATAAGTTGCGTTTCCCCCACACTTTTTCCACAGTTGTTTGTTGCTTATGGCAACAGATGTGAATATGGAGGTGTTTGTTGCACACGTCGTGAAGCTATTTCCAGCGGGTTGCCAAACCAAAACCGACCATAATGAATGCGAAGCCAATCCCGACGTTGACCAGGGCGTTGAGGTCCCCACCAATTGTGTTCATGAAGGGGACGTCGGGTCCGGCAATATAGAAGACAACCAGGTATGCCAGACCGATTATGAAGGAAGAAACCATTGCCGGTGCCAGCCAAGAAGGGGACCCAATTCGGGCAACTTTACGATCACCCATTTTTTGCTCGGGTGTGTAGACGTTTTTCTTCCGACGCTTGGACTCTGGCACGGGATCTCCCTTGATCAGTTCGCGAACGTCGTAGGGAACTCTGTTCGCATGAGGTCACCATAGCCTGCCATACTCCACCACGTGGGCACGCCGCGAATCCTTGTCATTGATAACTACGACTCATTCGTGTTCAACATTGTGCAATATTTGGCGCAACTAGGCGCGGACGTCACCGTGAAGCGAAATCAAGATATAACCCCTGAAGAAGCAATTTCCTATGACGGCATCTTGATCTCTCCAGGACCTGGCACCCCGCAAGATGCAGGTGCATGTCTAGAGATAGTCCAAGGAGCACAGGGCCAAGTTCCGATTTTTGGTGTGTGTTTGGGCCATCAGGTAATCGCAGAAGCATTCGGTGGAGTTATCTCCCGGGCGCCAGAGTTACTACACGGTAAAACCTCCCAGATTTCACATACGGGTCCAAGCGTCATGAGCACCCTGCCCGAGCCCTTCACGGCAACTCGCTACCACTCACTCGCCCTTGATCCCAGCACCGTGCCCGAGGTACTGACCATCACGGCAACTTCTGAGACAGGTGTGATCATGGGCCTTAAGCATTTAACTCTTCCCATTGAAGGTGTGCAGTTCCACCCAGAATCAGTTCTGACCGAAGGCGGACATGAAATGCTCGCCAACTGGCTCGCCGACTGCGGGTTTCCCGAAGCCCGAGAAAAACTCGCCGGTATTGCCCCTGTCACGATCGCTTCTAAGGTGCTTGGGTAACTGCCGGCACTGGAACATCGGTGGGATCAGGGATAGGAATATCCGTTGGTGTTGGAACAGGTGTTGGCTCAGGTGTTGGCTCAACGGTTGGTTCAACAGTTGGCTCGGGTGTTGGTTCCGGTGTTGGCTCGGGAGCTGCAATTGCAACGGTAATTGTCACTAGTGAACCGCGCGCAAGTTGGGTACCTGGCTGAGGTGACTGCGCAAGAACTTGACCCGGAGCTGAAATAGACGACTCCTGTTCAACCACCTGCACCTCAAAACCAGCTTGGGCTAGGTCACTACGCGCCTGCGCTTCGGTCGCACCAGTGACATCGGGGGTCTCCACCAAGCCAGAGGAGACCACGATGTTCACAGCACTCCCAGCTGCAACCTGTGTGCCTTCACCGGGATCTTGCTCCAGGACGTAACCACCAGGTTGATTTGAGTCGGCTTCAGAAATCGCGCCAAGGACTAAGCCAAAATCAGAGAGAGCTATCCGGACGTCGTCAAGGGAAGTCAGTCCAACAAGCTGGGGAACCGTTGATTGCTCGCGACCCGTTGAAATTGTTACGTTGACAGCCTGCCCCTGCTCAATTGCTTCACCCGCTGCGGGTTGCTGGGCAATCACTGTGCCTTCAGGACGTTCGGAAATTTCCGGGGTTTGCGCGCCAATTCGAAGCTCGAACTCCGCCAAGGTTTCAGCCGCCTGCTCAATTGTCAACCCGTCAAGACTCGGGACCGTAACAACATTGCCACTGTCGCTGCCCACCAGGAATCGCCCGATAAAAACTGCTCCAATAATTGCGGCTGTGATCGCGATGAGTGAGAGCACCCAAAACACTGCACTACTGCGACCCTGTCTTCCGCTCCCAGCATTCGCGGTACTTTGAGGATTAATACCCGATGCATCTAGCGGTGTCATCATGGCCGTCTGGTCAGAAACCACCGTTGGAACAGCAGCGGTTACTGGTGCACCAGCAATTGCCCGTTGAACATCCTCGCGGAAATCACTTGCACTTTGGTAGCGGTCGTCGGCGCGTTTAGCCAATGCGCGCATCACAACCGCGTCAATTTCAGGGGACACACCCGGATCAATTGTGGAAGGGATAGCCGGCATTTCACTCACGTGCTGATAAGCGATCGCAACTGCTGAGTCGCCGGTGAATGGCGGCTTACCTGTAAGCAATTCGAAAAGAACAACACCGGTGGAGTAGAGATCACTGCGGGCATCAACTACTTCACCGCGTGCCTGCTCGGGGGAGAGGTATTGAGCGGTTCCCATAACAGCTGATGCTGAAGTCATAGTTGACGCAACGTCGTTAATCGCTCGAGCGATTCCAAAATCCATGACTTTAACGTCGCCCGTGCGAGTCAACATCACGTTGGCCGGTTTTATATCCCGGTGCACAATTCCGTGCCGGTGCGCGTAGTCCAAGGCTGAGAGAATCCCCGACGTAATTTCAAGCGCCCGTTCGGGCAGAAGTCGACGCCCACTTGCGACTATTTGCCGCAAAGTCATACCGTCAACAAATTCCATCACAATGTAGGGAACGACAACAGCCGGTTCACCGTTGTCACCCTCA
>DKME01000156.1:4602-11438 GCA_002469525.1 Actinobacteria bacterium UBA7422 | reverse complement strand
TGGCCCGTGTGATTGATCGGTCACGAACAAGGGGAGCTAAGAGAATCTTTAAATTAACTTCATGGTCGGAGGTATCAACCCCTGCTGAGTTGTCGATCGCGTCAGTGTTGAGTCGCACGCCGCCTCGAGCTGCTTCAACGCGACCTAATTGGGTCAACCCAAGATTGCCTCCCTCACCAATCACGTGAACCCGCAGATCGCTGCCGTCGACCCGGATGGGGTCATTGGCTTTGTCGCCGACGTCAACATTGGTTTCGGTGCTCGCCTTGACGTATGTGCCGATTCCTCCATTCCACAACAGATCAACGCGAGCTTTCAATATCGCATTGATTAACAGATCCGGCGTGCACGTATCGGCCTCCGTATCGAAATCCAGAGCGTCTTTAGCCTCCTGGGTCAGCACAATTGTTTTAGCGCTCCTTGGGAAAACACCACCTCCGGCTGAAATCAACTCAGTGTTGTAATCCACCCAAGAGCTGCGCGAAAGAGCTGCAAGGCGTGTGCGCTCTGCAAAGCTCGACGCTGCATTTGGGTTTGGGTCAAGGAAAATATGACGATGGTCAAATGCGGCTACGAGTTGAATATGCTCGCTGAGCAGCATGCCGTTACCAAAAACGTCACCACTCATATCGCCGATCCCAACGACCGTGAACTCCTGCCGTTGGGTGTCAATTTCCATCTCGAAAAAGTGACGCTTAACAGACTCCCATGCCCCTCGAGCGGTAATCGCCATGTCCTTATGGTCGTACCCGGCTGAACCACCAGATGCAAACGCGTCTCCCAGCCAAAAGTTTTCTTCAATAGCAATCGCGTTCGCGAGGTCCGAGAAACTCGCTGTACCTTTGTCGGCCGCAACCACCAAGTACGGATCGTCGGGGTCATGACAGACAACGTTAACCGGTGCAATCACAACCCCTTCGACAATATTGTCCGTCACAGAGAGCAGTGCGCGGACAAAGTCCTGATAGGAACTCTTGCCTTCCGCCATCCAGGCTTCCCTGTCCAGGGCGGGGTCAGGGAGATGCTTGGCAAAAAACCCTCCTTTTG
The DNA here is from genome assembly GCA_002469525.1 of Actinobacteria bacterium UBA7422. Lineage (GTDB taxonomy): Bacteria > Actinomycetota > Actinomycetes > S36-B12 > S36-B12 > UBA4592. The sequence goes on along the minus strand of DKME01000156.1, from coordinate 10,391 downwards.
CGCCGACGGGTACGATCACAGCATTCTTCACTTCCTGGGCTTTCACTAATCCGAGAATCTCCGTACGGAAGTCTTCCCGTCGGTCACTCCATCGCAATCCACCGCGAGAAACTGCCCCAAAACGCAAGTGCACGCCTTCAACCCGTGGTGAGTACACCCAAATTTCGTGGGCGGGTCGCGGTAACGGCATGTCCGCGATCAGGCTCGGAATTAACTTAAAGGCCACGGTCGAAGTTTCCGTGTAATAGTTGGTACGCATTGTTGCCTCGATCAGTGACCAGAAAAGTCGCAAAATCCGGTCGTGATCAAGCGACGGCACCATTGCGAGTGCAGATTCGAACTGCTCGCGTGCAGTCCCAGATTCAGCCTCACGGTCTCCCCTAAATTTGGGGTCAAATCTCACCCTGAAAAACTCAATAAGAAGCCTGGTGATTTCGGCATTTTCTACAATCACCATTTCGATATACCCCTGGCCAAAAGTCGAACCGATCTGACGCATATATCGCGCATAGGCGCGGATTAAGCGGGCGTCCTGCCAGGTCAACCCGGCTCGAGTGACCAAAGAGTTAAATGAATCACTCTCAATCTGCCGGTGCCAAGCGGCCTCAAATGCCGCTTCGAAGCGGACAAAAAGTGTATCCGCGCAAAAAATTTCGCCACTGGGAAGAACCAGCCCGAAGTCAAGAATCCATGCGGATGCCCGATCCTTTCGGGTGATTTCGTACGGGTGTTCGTCTAGAACTTCCACGCCGAGTCGTTCTAAGATCGGGAGGATTTTGGTGAGTGGCATAGCCGGGCCAACCCGGATCACTTTGAATCGAAGCTCCCGCGAGTCAGTGACAACGGGCGCATAGAGATCTAGAGCCAACTCACCGGGCTCAAGTGTTTCTATAATGCGGGAATCTGAAACCCCAACGCTTGGATCAAAGTCTTCCTTGTAGCTTTCAGGGAACGCGTCGACATAAATGGGAATGAGTTCTGAATTTCCACTCCCTAGTATCAGGGACTGGTATTCGTCCATCCAGGTACGAGTTGCGATCGTCAGCCGTGCTTCCAGTTCGGCCAGTTCGGGTCGAAGAATTTCAGCACCACTTGGTACGTGGATTACATAGTGCAGGCGAGCCAACACCGATTCGCTCACCCGCGCCGTGTAGTCAACGTGGATGCCCCCAAACGCATCACGCAAAATTGCTTCAAGTCGAAGACGCAATGCAGTCGTGTAACGGTCGCGAGGGAAATACACCAGCGAGGAAACAAATCTTTCATAAGGGTCGTACCGAACATAAAGTTTAGTTTGGCGGCGCTCTTGAAGATGGAGCACAGATTTCGCAATTTGAGCAAGCGGATCCACATCAATTTGAAAAAGTTCGTCGCGTGGATAGGTGTCAAGGAATGCTTCGAGGTCTTTGGCACTATGTGACCCCGCGACGTAGTCGAGTTGTTTTTCAACCCTGTGGTATTTCGAGCGCAGGACAGGAATCTCAGTAACGCTATCGGTGTATGCGCGTGCCGCGAAAAGTCCCAGGAATCGCCGTTCTCCGATTACATTTCCTTGTGCATCAAATTTCTTAACCCCTATGTAATCCAAATAGGCGGGGCGGTGCACGGTAGAACGTGAATTCGCCTTACTCAGCACGAGCACTGTTTTCTCACGGGCGCGAGCCCGGACGGCCGGTGGCAGGATCGCAAAACTCTCCGAGAGGTCCTGCTCTGCGTTCGCGCGCAGAACCCCCAAACCTGTACCCGGCACCGGGCGCAAAGCATCTTCACCTTCAACCTGGAGGAGTTCGTACTCCTTGAAACCTACAAACGTGAAACTGTCTTGGGTGAGCCACTCCAACAGAGCAATTGATTCTTCGAGGTCAACAGGATCAATCCCGACGGGTGGAACCCTGCGCAGATCCCCTGAAACTTCAATAGCCATTGTGCGCATTGCGCTCCAGTCATTAACGCACTTGCGTACATCGGCTAAGACCCGAGCCACGCCTGCAACAAGTTCACGCAGGTCGTCGGAAATGAAATCCCTTTCAATATGAATTCGCATCCACGATTCTGGGATCAGGCCCTTCTTCGAATCAGCTCCATCGAGTTCTTCAACCCCGGTGAGGTGACCCGCTGCGTCACGGGTGGCGGCAAACAGCGGATGCGCTACGAGCTGGATTGCGCGCCCTTCTCGAGTCAACTCTGAAGTTACGGAATCAACTAGGAATGGCATGTCGTCGGTGACAATCTCAACAACCGAGTAACTGATTCCCGGCAAATCCGGGGTCCAAGCCCGCACGAGCGTCTCACCGTCTGCACCGGGTATCCGGATGCTCGCCCACGCAAGCATGTCTTCGGCCTGCTCAAGCGCCATGGGACCACTGAGCTCGAATCCCAGATCAACACTGGCCTGGTCACGGAAAAGGCGCTTCGCAACAAAATCGGCCAACTGCGATGCCAGCAAGGCTTGTGAGCTCACACCCCTACGCTAGTCCTGAAAACATATTTCAGGACGAAGGAGATGAATTTCACGTGCCCACCCAATTCGAGTTCAGCCAAAATTTCCCAGCAAGTCCGGTAGAAGTCTTTGCGGTGCTCTCCCAAGAGGAATTCATCTTGGCCAAATGCGCGGCTACGGGCTCACTTTCTGCGAAGGCAACAATCGAGCTTCGAGAGGACAACGAGCCAGGTACATTGATCAATATAAGGATCTTGCCGGCTGATCTCCCTGCGCCGGCTAAGTCTTTGGTAGGAGAAACCATCACGGTCACCGAGACCCAAGTATGGAGTGCCGAGAAGCCCGATGGCAGTCGAAGTGCAACCGTCAACGTGGAGTTTTCTGGCCCCATGGGATTTACCGGAACCCTTGACCTCGCACCTACCCCGAGCGGTGGTTCGACAATCACCACCCGAGGGAAGTTCACCGCGAATGTGCCGTTTATTGGTGGCAAAATTGAAAAGGTCGCGGCCGAGCAAACCCAAAGATATTTGGCAGCGGAAGAACGAGTGGCAGGTGAATGGCTGTCGCAATAACGCTCAGCCCAACTCACCGAATTGTTGCGACCAGGTACGCGGGCTGGTTCTCAAGGAAGTCTCCAGCACCAGTTTGCGTCTAGTTGAGTCCATCAAGTTGGTCCCAATCGCCGTTAGGTCCTCCGCCGTTGGGCTGGCGAGAAAAACTTGTGCGCCACCGGAAATCACTTGCGAGATCTCACTGTCCGCCGTTCGTGCGACTACATTTCTCCATTGCCGCTCAAGTTTTGCGGTAAGACTTTTCGGATGATCAGACTCGGTGAGCGACATTGGCGCGATCACGTATACCTCGTCAAAACCTTCATGACTCACCACGTCAACGCTTGTCGCGGACACGGCACCTCCGTCTACATAGGTCTTGTCGCCGATCACGATTGGGGTAAACCAACCAGGAATCGCGCAGCTAGACATGACGGCTTCTGACAGACTCGCGTGCGGTGCACCGGCCCGCCCGAACACGACGCGTTTTCCAGTTTCGTAGTCCATTGCGACAATCCATACTGCGGGTGTTTCACCCTGCGAGTTTTGAGCCCACTCACCAAGTGGGGAAACGGCGTCTATCAGATGACCAACCCGCTCCAGACTTTTTGCACCGGGTGGCAATAATCCTGACAACACCGCTGTGAGCGGCAATTCACCCCACTTGAACACACCCGTACCGAATAATTTAGGAGATCCGGGGCGCAGGATTCTGGGCCAACCCGGCCGCGAGCCGCCCGTAGCCCGGACCGGATTCCACTGGTACCCCGCGAGTGGGCCACTAGTGACCTTCTCCTGCCCGTACTCCTGACGGAGTTCAGCCGTGCTGACTCCGCAAGCGACCAGCGCGGCGAGTACAGATCCTGCGGAAGTGCCAACAAGTAAATCAACTTCGGATGCAGCCATGCCAAGTTGCATTTCAAGGGCACTTAATGCCCCAACGGCCCACGTTCCGCCGAGAACACCGCCACCACCTATAACAATTGCCCGACGCGGTTGATCACTGTGCATGCTGCTCGCTTGGCATTAGGAGGCAACCACCCGAAGGTGCTGCTCCCTTGGCGAGCTGCGGCGCTGGGCAATCGAGGCCCGCAACCCCACAATCGAGTCACGAATACTCGTTGCAATTACTTCGAGATCTCCCAGTGCATCCCGGTCGGCCGTTAGGCCGATATACAGTCCCCCGTTGTAACTTGAAAGTCCGATACTCAACGCCTGGCCGGGAACTAACGGCACACATGGATACGACGAGAGCATCTGCGAACCTGCGACATACAGGGGGTGTTGGGGCCCTGGAACATTGGTGATTGTGACGTCATAGGCGCGACGGGTAAGTGTGGATGCCATGCGAGCCCCGAGGGCATGCACCGATGCGGGTCCAAAACCAGCAATGTCGATAATCGCCCGCGCGCCAAGAAACTCCCCCGTCGGGTCCAGGTCAGACATTTGCTCAACAACACGCATGAGCCGATCAACCGGTTCAAATTGGGCAACAGGAAGCTCGATTACATATGCATTCACTGAACCACCTAGTGTGGGCTCTTCAATTTTTGAGTCAAGCGAAACAGGAACTAAAGCGTTAAATCTTTCTTGCCCACTGGGGAGCCCGTCGCGCCTGATTAACCAACTTCGAAGTGCGCCGGTGAGTACCGTAAGAATAATGTCGTTAACACTGATGCTTGCGGTCGTGAGCGTCGAAGCCGACTTGCGAATCTCGCGCAGTTCCTCCAATTCGACATCTACCGACATAAAACGACGCTGAGCGCCAATTTTGGCCTTCAATGGCGACCGGGTGCGAAATCGTGCCAGCGAGACGAGCTCGCCTACAAGATCGTTCGTGTGGCTAACAGCGCTGCCAACAACGGCTTGCGCTCCTGTGAACACTTCATTGGCAGTGCTGACCAACAGATCCGCCGCCGCTGCCGGATGCGTGATAACTTCGGTGATCGAGGCGCTCACGAGTTCAATACTTGATGGCTCAGGAGCCGGACGCCACGAACTAGGTGGGCTAAGTGATGTCTGGGAATCACTATCCAAAATCACCTGGGAAATATCAAGAGCTGCGAGTCCGTCAACGAGGGCCTCATGGCTCTTCGTTACCACCGCAAATTGACCTTCCGAGAGTCCTTCGATCAAATACATTTCCCACAACGGCCGACTTCGATCCAGTGGACGAGACATAAGCCGGGCCACTAACTCGTCAAGTTGAGCTCGGTTTCCTGGCTTGGGCAAAGCCGACCGACGAACGTGATAGGAAACGTCAAATGAGGTGTCGTCAACCCAAACGGGGCGGAATAGACCAAGTGGTACTTCCTTGACCCGTTGGCGGTACCGGGGAACGAATGCGAGACGTGCCTTGATCAGAGCGACCAATTTTTCATGGTCGAATCCGCCTTCGGGTGAAGTGAAAATCGAGACACTACCAATGTTCATCGGTGTCTCAGAACTTTCAATATAGAGAAATGACGCGTCAAGGCTACTTAATCGATCCATAACACGCCTCCTTCTCCACCCAACGCCGCTTATCGCCGCTTAATGCCGCTTAACGCCGCACCACACCGTACCCGCTAGAAGCGCCGAAATCCCTAGTTTAGTGGCACACTTGGGCCGTGCCACTTCCTCCATTGGCGCGATTCCTTCGCGCATCTGTGATCATCCCCATCTTGGGCCTTGCCTTGCTCGCGGGAATGCTCATTGGAGTTGTGTCAACTTCCGACTCTCCCAGCGCAAACGCGCAACCGGTCGAAACCATTGAGGTGGTGCAAGATGCAGAGGCAACCCCAGAGGCAACCCCG
>DKME01000156.1:4273-4506 GCA_002469525.1 Actinobacteria bacterium UBA7422 | reverse complement strand
CGGAGCCTCTTGCAATAGAACCTGTGGCCCCCGCAAAGCCCAAGAAACCCAAGCCAGCCACTCGTGAGCGCAAAGCAAAAAATGTTCCGGAACGTCCTCTGGATAAAAACACCGGCCGCAGGATCGTATACGACAAAGCACTCATGACAGTCTGGGTCATGAGTGAGGCAGACGAGGTTGTGTACCGCTTCCCGGTCGTCGGGCGCTGGGATCGGCCGGTTAAAGGCACGTAC
>DKME01000156.1:0-4175 GCA_002469525.1 Actinobacteria bacterium UBA7422 | reverse complement strand
AGTACTACGACGGCAGCATGATGCACTCCACCAAACAGCTCGGTCTACCCATTGCTACCGGCGGGTGCGTTCGTATGGCCGCGAAAGATGCTAAGCAGCTTTACAAGTGGGCTGACGTGGGCGACACGGTGGTCGTTCTTCCCTCTCCTTGATTGCGGCCTTGCACACTCTTTGATCGCTTTGGCCAATGAACCACGCAATCCCAATTCCCCCAATGTGCTGGCCTTTCGCACCATGTCGATTGCCGCCGAGTCGTTAGGCAAGTACACAATTTCTAATTCGGGGTCAAGTGCCGCACACAGCGCGCTGAACTCACGTTGAAGACGTGTTGTTGTGGACTTCATGAGCATGTTCACGACAACGCACCTTTGAGCCTGAGCAATAAGTTGCGCATGCGATTCATACATTGAACTCAGGCGACCCGCACCAACGGCATCAGCGCGCGTCACCAAATACACCTGGTCACAATGCGCAAGAACCGTACTGGCAGCAACGTGCCTGTTAGCGGCCAACCCAGGCGCTAGATCGATCCCACTTTCCCAACCAGGGTCATCCATGCTGGAACTTATATCGAAAACTACGTGATCAAAATGCTCACGCGCTCGTTCAATGATTCGGCTCAGTGCGCCAGCCCGCACCTCTGGCCAGTTTTGTGGGTCTGCCAGTCCCGTCATTACCCAAAAGTTAGGACTAATTGATCTGGCACAGTTTGCGAGCGCGCGTGCATCCAGTGAATTCTGTTCGGCGTACCGTGCCGCAACTACGATTCCGCTGGTGTCTTCTTCTATTCCAAGGATCAATGCAACAGCAGGCGCCACCGTGTCTGCATCAACTAGAAGAACACTCGCCCCCGATAGCGCCAGTGCTTCAGCCAGTCCAATAGCAAATGTTGTACGACCGTGGGATCCAACAGGTCCCCAACACGCGCTCACATGTCCCTGCACATGTCCCTGCACCGCCAACTCATCTGCGGGCCCACCTGCGGGCCCATCTGCGGTATCAGGCTGCGAAGCCAGTCGCAATGCAGTGACAAGGTCAAAGCCGGGGAGATCCGCGCGTATGATGCATTCGGCATTCCACGACCGAGCGACTGATTCCTCATGGTCGTCAAATGCGAGAACGGCGACAGACTCAACCTGCGCACTTAATGTAGACATAATTTCACCGCTCATTCGCGGAAGTTGCGCACTGATCAGGACTCGGGTCCCTGGGACCACCGCGCACACAGCCAGAAGTTCGGGAGCATCAAAGCACCGTCGACGCACTACGATTCCACCGGCAGATGCTTGCGCTAGTAGTCCAGCCTCAGCCTCAATTTCGCTCAGCGCCCAGACCATGTGAAGGTCCTCGTGTGGCCCATTCACCGGGCTACCTGTGATTCAACCGGCACCTTTACGAGATCAATTACGCCGCTGCGAAGCGCTGACACTAAATCCGGAACCTTTGACACCGGAACCTGCAATACCACCCCAATTTCGCCGCCCGTCCCAACAACGTCGGTTGCTACTTCCACAACGGTGAGTCCTGAGAGAACCAAGACCGGCGGCAACGCAGATCCGCCGTCCTCCCCACTCGCCCAGACATCAACCTGGTCACCAGCGTTTAAACCTATGGCCACGTGCAGCGGGTCAACTGACACGGTAACCACCCGCGAATCCACTATCGGGACTGAACTGATTGCATTAATGGGAATGAATTCACCCGCCCCGATTGGCCGAAGCACTATCCCTTCAGGTTGCATAAGGCCTTGCAGATACGGCTCCTGGGCTCCGTTAAACGCGACCACAACGGCTTCGAGGCCAATCAGTTGACTTCCAGCCGCCAACTCGGTATTCGTTCGCCATAGGGTGACGCTTTCTTCACCCGTTGCCATGACCTTTGCCCCAATGAACATTGAGCCAATCAGAATTGACACCCCCAGCCACAGCCGGGCGTCACTCCACCGTGCGGACTTTCTACTCCTTGGCGCTACCTGTTGCTTTTTTCCCCAACGAGTTCCCATGCCTGCCTTCTTCGTGTTGTAGTTGAATTAACTATCGCCCGAAAGTCCTCAATCACGAAATGGTTATCCACAGGCTCCAGCCGAATGGTGCACTCCCGCGCGGGCTTTGGCAGTATGTGCGCATGGCCCGATTCCTTACCCTGTCTGACGTTGCCGAGACATTGAACATTTCTTCGGCTCAGACATACGCGTTAGTTCGCAGTGGGGAGTTGCCCGCGATCAAAGTTGGCGGACGAGGCCAGTGGCGCGTTGAAGCGCAAGCATTGGAGCAATACATTGAAAATATGTATGCACAGACTCGAGAATTCGTGTCAACCCACCCATTTGGCAAAGACGATCCACTGAGCGATTCTTCGGACTAGACCACAACTCTCAGAGAGATAACCGACCCAAGGGCAATCACTAACCGCTGTTCAAGGCCCCCGCCGTTATCAAGTTCAATAAAGTCTCGTCCCACCGCGGCCACCCGGCCCAACAGCTCTGGAGCCTCACCCGGCCCAGGCAAGGTTGCTCCCTGGGTCCTTATTCTGACCTGTTTTCCCCACTGCTCCCGCAGCCAACTGCCCTCGCGAAATCCAATGCGAGTCCGTGCAAGTGCTTCCGTCACAGGCGCTAGCCCCCGCGGTAAACCGCGCGCTAGATCAATGCAACTGACCCTGATTAATGTGTGGCCCGAGAGCAGAATGAACTCCCCCGAAGCGCTGACGTGCGTGAGAACTCCAACAACGCGAACACTGGACACAGCCAGATCAACCCAACCTCCTTGGGCTTCAGAAAATCGAGCCGCCAGGGTCATGTCGCTCCATTGCGCCTGCGCAAGGTTCGCAGCTTCCGCCAGCACTTCCTGATCTAGCTGGGCTTGCACACTCGCTTGAGCAGCCATCCACACCTCTGGAATCTCCATCAAGCAAGTGTGCGATTCACGAACTCGTTTTGCCAATTAATTTTCGGCCCTTGTGGATAAACGCCCCCGGTTTTAAGGTTTTTCGGAATATTTCCCCCAGGCATGTTTGGAATTGGTTTTTCCGGGCATAACTCAATTGTGAGTGAAATTGGGGCTTGACAAAAGCACCGGTCATGCCCACATAATGCATACAGCACTAAAAGCAATTAAACACAAGCAAACATAAGCAAGTTAACTTAATACACACCATCAACCGCGAAATTCTGTGAGGATCGACATGACCAACCACCTAATCCCCCGAGACCAGGTTCCCACCCACGACACCGAGGCAGAAACCGGTCACGCAACACCACATTTGCGCCTGCTTGACGGCGGAATCCCCGATCGAGCCGACCACCGGGAGCAATTGCCACTTGCTTTGACGTGGCAAGTTTCACCCGGGGTGTCAGCCAAACGACCACTTGAGTTGGTCGGTCAGAAGCCCACCACTCCCACCCACATTAAGGTGCCCAATAGCGAAGGCGATCTTGTGGAAATCCCACATCCGATCAGTTGGGCCGCACACATGGCCCGCATGGTGTTCGAGGTGGGGTGCGGTGAGCGGCCAAGCGCCCAACTCAATCGGTGGGTTGCGCGCGATCAACTATCCATGTTGGCACTGCGTGGTCAAAGCTTTTCCCGCCACCCTGCCACTCGTGCACAAAAAGGACTCTCTCGCTTGCGAAAAGTGCGCGGAGTTCGCGCGATGCAGGTAGCACCGGGAATCATTGAGGCAAGCGCCGTCCTTGTCGGGACCGCCCGTTCACACGCTATCGCGATGCGAATGGAAGCTGTCGGCAACCAATGGATGCTCACAGCAGTTGAAATGCGCTAGCGCTTTCGATTTGCCCGCTCGACCCGTCTACGTTCGGCCCGGCTTGCATTGGGATCCACTTCAATGATCCCTTCTTCCCCAGCTTCCATCTCCCCGTGGACTACGCCACCTTCGACGTCACCGTCCGGCGCGGAGTACTCCAACCGCGAAGGTCGTTGAGGGGCGAGACCTTTAGCCTGCAGGTCAAGCACCGCACCAGCATTCGTGCCAGTTGCATCGACCAGGCCCTCTATTGCAGCAGCAGTTTCCGCCTCAACCTCTGGTTTGACTTCAACTTCAACGTGGAAGAGGTAGCCAACCGTTTCCTCTTTTATTGAATCCATCATCGCGGTGAAAAGGTCAAAACCTTCACGCTGATATTCAATGAGTGGATCCCGCTGGGCCATGGCCCGCAG
>DKME01000161.1:618-2932 GCA_002469525.1 Actinobacteria bacterium UBA7422 | reverse complement strand
TGGGGAGTTTTTGCAAAATCGGGACCGGGGTCAAGGATGATCGATTCGCGAGGAACGCCCAGGGCCACAGCCTCGTCCATCTTCACTGTCAAAAAGTCGCGCACCTCGGCCCCGATATCGCGGTAAAGATCGGCGTCCTGTTTTCTCACTTTCGGCGCCGCGGCCGTATGCATCACCACGAGCGCAGCACCACTGCCTGCGCACAGGGTGGCNNACCTCCGGATAAAGCAGGCCGCTGACATCGTTGATGATGTCCGCACCCGCGGCCAAAGATGCTTCAACCACTCGCGGCTTGTATGTGTCAACGCTGATTAAAACGTCGGGATACGTTGAGCGAATCCACTCCACGATCGGAACCACTCGCTCGTTTTCCAGATCAGCGTTTATCTCCGGCACACCGGTGATCGCTGACTGGCCGCCGACATCGAGAACATCGGCTCCCGCCTGGATCAGAGAGGCGGCTAGTTCGAGTCGTGAATCAAGAGTGGAGAAGCGCCCTGCATCCGAGAAGGACTCCGGGCTCGCATTGACCACGCCCATGACCATGGTGGTGTCGATTAGTCGATCAGTGCCTCGGACTCGCAGCGTCGGAAATCTCACTCCCGTGAGGTCATCGCGGTTAGTCGACTCCACCGCCATCAGGCTGAGACACCGACCCTGATTGTCGTGCGTTCCCTCCGCGAGGAGACATACAGGACCGCCCAGCCGATTACGGCGATGACGAACCCGACAACACCTTCAAACCTAAACCCGGCGGCGAGGTCCTCTAACTGTGTCTCATCAACGCTCGCGGATCCACCGGCAATGGACACGCTGGAGAGCACTGCGACACCGAGAACCGGCATGCTCATCGCACCTCCGAGAGAACTGGCGGCCGTGCGAAATGACGACACGATTCCGGCAGAGCCTTCTGGCGCCCGCCCCATGATGTCCAAGTTCATGACTGTTAGTGCAGCCATGCCCGTGAGGCTGAACGCGGTAGCGACGAGTACGAGGTACCACACAGCCGTGTCTGACCGGACAAAAACGAGTAGGAGCATCACTATCCCGGTCATCAGGAGCAGCCCTCGCCCTGATCGAGGTATTCCCCACACATGAATGGCCCGACTGGCGACTACCTTGGCGCCAATGACCGCACCGACCTGCGCCGGGGCTATGGCAAGGGAGGCCTCCAGAGGCGACATGGCATAGAAGTACTCCAAGCCAATGGAGATGTAGGTGAGGATCTGGATGAGGGCGATGATCGCAATTCCGAACAGCAACGGACGCACCATCGCGCCCCTCAAAGGACGCACGGAGACTCCAGGGTTTCTTGCCCGCTTCATAACGAGCACGCAGGCCACCGTTGCCACGATGCAGCAGGTCGCCGTTATCGCAACGATGACCGGGTTTCCCTCTTGACGGCCGATTTCGTTGAGCATACGACCACCGGTCGCCAGCGCGATGCCCGCAAGAATTGGACTCGCCCATTCACCTGATCCAGTTCCCGTTCGATTGTGTTCCAGTATGCGAAGTGCGATCACAATGATGATCACACCACCGACCGACCAGCTCGCTGGCACCCAGCGCCAGCTCACGAAACCCAAAAAGAATGATGTAGCGATCGGAAATACGAGGAAGGCAGCGGGAAAGACCATCCCGAAGGTTGTGAATGCCTGAACACGAGCCTTCCCGTCGGGGATGGTCCGTTTCAACAGACTCAGCGCGACAACCTGAATGACCGCCGATCCTGCTCCGCACATAGCCAAACCGACGATGACGGCAGGATCGATACTCGCGGTGGCGAGTACCCCAGCGCCCAAGGTAAAGACCACGCCGGCAGCGATGATGGTCTTGCGCTCGCCGAACCAGTCACCGGCCCTTCCCGCTACGAATACAACCAGCAGGGCAGAGATCGCCGGGACCACCAGCGCGAGCTCAACGGTGACATTTGCCAGGTCAAGATCCTCCGCCATCGGCTGGACAAGGAATGTCAGTCCAGTTATGACCAGCAAGGTAAGTCCGACAATGACCGAGATGGCGAGGGTTATGCGTCGCTGCGCTGGCGTCATCGGCTCATTGCGCTTTGTTTCACGCCCTCAGTATGGTCGGTTGCGCCGCCCGGGTGGGGTGAAGTGTGGTTGCGGTGACCAAACATCTAGTTTTCGCTGACGCTGGACTCACCCCAGCACACTTGGCAACACCGTAATTCCACGGTGAATCTCGGGAAGATGATCTGGTAGACACTCCTCATGACTCCTTCCACGACTATCCCCGAACACTTGGCATCGCGTCTGCGTGAACTTGGTGCGCAATGCGCCTTTGGGATTGTGGG
>DKME01000161.1:0-581 GCA_002469525.1 Actinobacteria bacterium UBA7422 | reverse complement strand
TTAGTTACTACCGATGAACAGGGGGCGGGCTTCGCAGCGGACACGTTTGCGCGAATCAACGGATTCGGTGTTGTTGCCGTCACCTACGGTGCTGGTGGATTGAAAGTTACAAACGCCGCGGCTAATGCTTGGGCAGAGCAGGTCCCCCTGCTGATTATTAGTGGGGCGCCCGGGGTTGGCGAGCGAGCAGATGACCCTCTACTTCACCACAAAGTCAAAACATTTGACACGCAATTAAATGTGTTCGCGGAACTCACGTGCGCTCAAGCGGTTCTGCGCTCTGCTCATAATGCCGCAGAGGAAATTGACCGCGTTATTCGCACAATGCTCTCCGAGCAGCGCCCCGGTTACATTGAGATACCCCGAGACATGGTGAGTGTCGCGATTGATGCCACTACATCGAATATCACGCCGTTGCTCCCACGCCTTGATCCTGTTGCACTAGAAGAGGCTGTGCGTGATGTCATGGCCGAATTACACAAAGCATCAACTGCAGTGATCCATGCCGGCGCCATGATTGAGCGGCGTCACCTCGAATCTGATCTCATTAAATTTGCCACAACCGCAGGAATTCCCGTTGC
>DKME01000138.1:1125-3136 GCA_002469525.1 Actinobacteria bacterium UBA7422 | reverse complement strand
TTCCACGAAAAAGGTGTCTTGCATAAGTCGTGCAGGATGGTCTTTGGGGAAATTCAATGCGTCAAAATTTGCCCACTCGAGTTCCAACTCTGGACCTTCGGCAATTTCGTAACCCATCGCAATAAAGACGTCTGAGAGTCTTTCCATGAGTGTTGTCAATGGGTGCCTGGCACCATGCTTAACTCGATCAACGGGAATTGTTACATCGACTTGTTCCGATAGTAAAACTTCATTGTCCCGAATATGAATCAAAGCTGCCTCGCGTTGATCCAATGCCGTTTTGACTCGTGATTTTGCTTCACCGATCCGCTTGCCCACCTCCGCTTTGGCGGCTGGGGGTAACGCACCGATTTCACGATTCGCCAAAGATATTGGTGACCTGTCGCCAAAATGCTCAAGCCTGGCCGACTTAAGTGATTCCAAATCAGCAGCAGACTCAAATCTGTTGATTGCCGTCTGGACCATTTCTTCAACGGAATCTGCACTTAAAGCTGAAACCTGTTTTGGATCAAATGACTTATTGGGAGCAGACAACTTACGCCTCCAAGATTGCCGCTACGAGAAGATCTGCACTTGGTTGCAGGTCGCCCGTGCCGTGCAGGGTCAAATCAGGGGTCAGTGGTGGTTCGTACACCTGACCAACACCTGTCATATTCGGCAGATTCCCTGCCGCCGCCTTGGCGTAAAGACCCTTGGGGTCACGCTCTGAACACACCTCTACGGGTGTGTCGATGAACACTTCAAGGAATTCACCGTCCTCGAAAAGTGTTGCAGCGCTCTCTCGGTCAGATCGATAAGGCGAAACTAAAGCAACGAAGACCACAACACCACTGTCGCGCATGAGTTTGCTCACTTCAGCGACCCTGCGAACATTTTCGGCCCGGTCTTCGGGGGTAAACCCAAGATCTTTATTCAAACCGGTTCTGACGTTGTCACCGTCAAGGACGTAAGTGTGAATTCCCATGGCGTGAAGTTTGCGTACGGCGGCATCAGCGATCGTTGATTTGCCAGACCCGGACAGGCCTGTCAGCCACACGACTCGAGCAGGATGTCCCATGAGAGCAGAACGCGCCTGATGGTCAACTTCGTAGACATGCGGGACTACATTGAATGCGCGGCGCATTGCATGACGAGAAAGCCCTGCAGCCACGGTATCCGCGCTCACCCTGTCGACTAGGAGGAAACCCCCAGTGTCCCGACACGTTGTGTAAGGATCCATGGGGATTGGACGGTCAGTTGCGATCTCGACTCGGCCTATGTCGTTCATGTTCAATACGCGAGCTGCGTGTTCGTGGCCTGATACGACGTCGAGTCGATGTCGCACGTTAGTCACGGTGGCCGGAACGGAACGAGAACCCGAAATCAAAAGGTACGAACGCCCGTGGGCCAAGGGTTCTTCCCCCAGCCAGACCATGTCAACACCGAATCGGTCAGCCGGCTGAAGTGCCGTTCCTGCCGACAAAATGTCACCACGCGTTACGTCGACCTCGTGGTCAAGTGTGAGCGTGACCGCTTGCCCATAGGTTGCTTCGGCGAGATCACCGTTAGCCGTCACGATCCGATCGATTTTTGCGGTTCGACCAGAGTCCGCCACGGTAATTTCGTCGCCCTTTCGAATTGATCCTGCGACAACACTCCCGGCGTATCCACGGAAGTTGTTCTCTGCGCGCACAATAAATTGAACGGGAAACCGGAAACCTTCGTCGGTCAATCGTCCAATAGGTTCCCAAATGGCTAGGGAACCCAGTAGCGATTCACCTTTGTACCAAGGTGTTTTTTCTGACTTGGTCACAACATTTGCACCGGTTACAGCACTTACCGGAATGCCGTCAATCTGAGCAACACCGAGTCGCGCCGCAGTAGTGCGAACTTCGCCCATGACCTGCTCAAAAACTTCATGGGAATAGTCCACGAGGTCCATTTTGTTAACAGCGACAATAATTGTTTGAACCCCCATAAGTGCACACACTGTGAGGTGTCGGTGGGTCTGAGGTCGCACACCGCGCGCAGC
>DKME01000138.1:0-1050 GCA_002469525.1 Actinobacteria bacterium UBA7422 | reverse complement strand
AACCCTCCGACCATTGGGCAAATTCAGATGCCGGTACGCGACGTCAATGGTGATTCCCTGTTCACGCTCGGCTTCGAGCCCGTCCGTTAAGAGTGAATAATCAACCTCGCCAACCGGGACAGTGGACCCACCTCTACGCGTGGTGCGCGCATACTCGAGTTGATCGATCGGAACACTGTCAGTTTCAACCAGCAACCGGCCGATTAATGTTGATTTACCGTCGTCGACTGAACCACATGTGACGAGGTGCAGCACCGGGGTTTGCTCACTCATTAGAAATAACCTTCAGCTTTCTTAGCTTCCATGGAGCCCCCACCCTCACCGTCGATCAAGCGACCTGATCTTTCTGAAACCTTGCTCATCTCCATTTCCGCAATCAAGTCCGCAAGATTGTCCGCGGTTGACTCAACCGCCCCGGAGAGCGGATAGCACCCGAGGGTCCTGAATCGAACGCTTTTCATGACCGGGGTTTCGCCTTCTTCGAGAGGGAATCTTTCGTCGTCAACCATCAGCAAAGTTCCACCGCGTTCGACAACGGGGCGATCCTTGGCAAAGTACAAACCAGGTATCTCAATATTTTCCCGCTCGATGTAGCGCCAAATATCAAGTTCAGTCCAGTTGGAAAGCGGGAAGACTCGCATACTCTGCTCAGGTGCTAGTTGCGTATTCGCAGTTCTCCAAAATTCTGGGCGCTGCTTCCGAGGGTCCCAGCGGTGACCAGGTTCACGAAGTGAAAAAATTCGCTCCTTTGCCCTGCTCCGTTCTTCATCGCGCCTAGCACCGCCAATGGCTGCGTCGAATTGATACCGATCAATTCCCTCTCGGAGAGCCACAGTTTTCATGAGCCGGGTGTACTCGTGCGTCCCATGGGTGAAGGGCGTAACCCCCTCTGCGATCGCTTCCATATTTTGCGCGATACGCAGGTCCAGTCCGAGATCCTTAGCTCGCTTCTCTCGGAATTCAATCATTTCCTTGAATTTCCACGTGGTATCGATATGCATCACGGGAAATGGCAGGGGCGCGGGGTAAAACGCCTTTATTGCGAGGTGC
>DKME01000015.1:34519-43151 GCA_002469525.1 Actinobacteria bacterium UBA7422 | reverse complement strand
ACGGCCGCGGCTCAAGCTTGCATAGTCCTGTTTTCTGATTGGCTACCAGCGACCAGCGGTGAAATGATCCACGTTGATGGCGGTATGCACTCGCAGGGTGCTTAGTCGCGCTGAAACTGCTCAGATCTCACAATTTCGTCTCGGGTAATTCCCAGCAGATAGAGAATCGAGTCCAAATACGGAACATTGACCGTTGTATCGGCACTTTCGCGCAATGCCATCTTGGCATTAAAGGCGACCCCGAGCCCCGCTTCGGAGATCATGTCAATGTCGTTAGCCCCGTCACCTATTGCAATCGTGCGCCGATTCGGTATCTGAAACTGCTCGGCGAAATCAAGCAGTGCCTGCTTCTTGCCTTCCCGGTCAATGATTGGCCCGAGTAATCTGCCAGTAATTTTCCCATCGATCACTTCTAGCGTGTTCGCCCGAAATGCACTCACCTCGAGTTCTTGTGCGATCAATTCAATGACGTTAGTGAAGCCGCCTGAGACAAGAACAATGTGGTAGCCAAGTTGGTTTAAGGTTCGGCACAGTGTTCGGGCTCCTGGCGTGAGTGTGATCATGTCTCGGACCTTGTCCAACAGGGTTGCTGGTGCTCCGCCGAGTAATGCGACCCGTGCCTGAAGTGCTTGCGCGAAATCGAGTTCGCCGTTCATGGCTGCGAGCGTGATTTTACTGATCGCTGGGCCAACTCCTGCGAGTTCGCCGAGCACGTCGACGACTTCTTCTTGGATCAAAGTGGAATCAACGTCCATAACGACCAGGTACTGGCCGCGCGCCTCGAGTGCTACGTCCTGAACGGAAATATCCACGTGACACCGAGCAGATACCTCAGCTAGTGGTCGTCGTAGAACGCTTGGAGCCACACCTGATCCTTCAAAACGGATTGCAGTGACCGGATAGTCGGCAATCCGGTGGATCCGATCAAGGTTGCCACCGTGCTGTGCGATAGTTGATGTAACCACCTCTATGCATTCGGGGTGAAGTGGTGAACCCATGACAATCACTTGGAATTTTTCACTCGAATGGTCGACTGTCAGTGTGACACCGGGCCTAGTTGCGACTTCCATATTGTGCGCACTCGCTGCAATGCGCACACGTTTGCGCACCGAGTCCAATTCTGTAGAGGCCCGTGAATCCTCGAGGCCGCTTTCGAGCTCCAGAGCGATCGCAAGCGTGAGATGACCCCGCACGACAAGTTGCTCCATATCGATTACAACTACGGGGGAGTGCGAGAGTGACTCAAAGATTGAGCTCGTGACACCGGGTGCGTCAATGCCGCTAATTGTTATAAGTAGTGTTCGATCGATCACGATCCAAGACTAGGGCTCTCGCATCCCACTAATTGTGACGGTCTCTACGTAAGATGATGCGCGGATACAGGGCCGAAACGTAATGCATAACCATGAGGGGATCAAATGTGAGAATATTTCGCAAAATCCTAGTCGTCGGTGCATTATCTTTGCTGCTTGTTCTGGCGCTGGGAATAGGTGGCGCTGGCGCCGCTCTTTTCTATACCTTCGGTTCTGGGAAGTCAGTGGTAGCACAAGGCCCACAAATTTCAACCGGGAGCGCCGATCCCTGCTCCGTGATTCTCATTGATCTGGAACAAGTTTATGTCAATTTACCGGAGCAGTTGACGCTGCTACCTAATCCACGTGAAATAATTCGTATATCGACAGTGCCCGAGACTGACTTAGTGGCCGGGTTACTTGACCGCGAGTCTGTCGATACGGTGATTCTGGGATTCGATACCTGTGTTATTTCCCAAGATTCTGAGGGTTCTCTCCCATGGACATTAACCCATAGCGCCTTGGGCCAACCGTGGTTTGACGTGAGTTCGGGTGCGGCCACTGGCGCATTTATTGAGCAGATTCAAGGACAGGAAGTCGATTTCAGCACGAGTCAAGTGTCACATTCGACTCTGATTGTGGGTGCGCTCTCAGAGTCGACCTCTATCGAAGAGATTATTATCGATGCACAGGTAAGTTACCCCGATGCGAACACTTGGACACTTGGGCTAGCGATCATGGCAGGCCTGCTAATTATTCTGTTTATCGGTCTCGTGGTCCTAGTCGTAGTGCGTGGAACGAGAAAGTCGCCAGCGTGAACGATTGGCGCCCGTGGACGGTTCCTAATGCCGTAAGTGCGCTACGCCTGTTAGGCATCCCACTATTTCTATATCTGCTGTTGGTGCGAGAGGACTATTTTTGGTCGCTCATGGTACTGGCAATTGCCGGTGCCACCGATTGGGTGGATGGGTATCTGGCGCGCAAGCTCAATCAAGTAAGTCGCCTTGGGGTGCTTCTGGACCCACTTGTAGATCGCCTGTACATTGCCGCAACTTTAATCGGTTTGGCGCTGGCGGATTTAATTCCTTGGTGGATTGTGATTCTCATTGCCTTACGTGATGTAGTTCTGCTGGCTTTGATTCCTTCACTGCGAAAACTAGGTGTGGCCTCACTCCCAGTGACCTACCTCGGAAAAGCCGCTACTTTTGCCCTGTTGTGGGGATTTCCGTTCATCCTCCTTGGCGGTCTAGATTCAACGACGGCTCAAGTCATGGCGGCTGCCGGTTGGGCATTTGCTCTCTGGGGGACATACATGTACTGGTGGGCGGGTGTGCGGTATTTTGGGCAGACTCACGCAATGCTGCGTTCACAACAACTCAACGGATAGGCTGGATCCATGACTCCTGACGAACTCTCATATACATCAGACCATGAATGGGTGCGCCTCAATGAGAGCGGCAATGCCGTGTTTGGCATCACCTTTTACGCACAGGATTCCCTCGGGGACATCGTGTACGTGTCACTGCCCGCGGTCGGAGACGAATTGATTGCCGGTACATCGTGTGGGGAAGTAGAGTCAACGAAGAGCGTCAGTGATCTTTTTGCCCCGATTGACGGCACAGTTATTTCAGTCAATAGTGAACTTGAAGCGAATCCGGAACTGGTCAACTCTTCACCCTATTCACAGGGCTGGCTCGTTGAAGTTGAACCAGATATTCCCCAACAGATTGACGAATTGCTCAGTTCAATCGACTACAACGCACTTATCAACCAGGCTTAGTGGCTCCTATGAAATGTTCCGTGTGCGATCAAATTGTTTCACCAACGGATCGGTTCTGTTCGGCATGCGGAGCGCCCATTGATATTAATCGGGATGACGTTAATCTGGGTGGTCTAGGAGTTGAGCACACTGGGGCGATCACTTCGATTATTGCCACGGGCTCGGGTCCGGTGCCCGTTGCATCGGGAATTCATCGAGAGCTGCCGAGCGGATCGGCGATGCTCATCGTGCACCGAGGTCCAGGAGAGGGAACGGAGTATTCGCTGACCAAGAACAGCGAGGTAATTGTTGTCGGTCGGGCTGAAGAATGCGAAGTGTTCCTCGACGACGTTACGGTCAGTAGGCATCACGCCGAGTTTCGTCACGGAGCCCAAGGTTGGAGCGTCCAAGACGTGGGCAGTCTCAACGGCACTTATGTGAATCGAGTTCGCGTCGATGACCAGCAACTGCGCGGAGGAGATGAAGTCCAAATAGGAAAGTTCCGCTTTATCTTTCTAGTAGGCGTAGAGGGCTAATGACCTCGAGCGCTGACAACACGCTTAGTATCGGCGAAGTACTGAGCATGTTAAAGAAGGATTTCCCCGACGTCTCCATCAGCAAGATTCGTTTCCTAGAAACAGAAGGGCTGATCACCCCGTCGCGTACCGCATCGGGATACCGCCGTTTTGACACCCATGACGTGTCCAGACTTCGCTCGATTCTAACTTTGCAGCGGGATCAGTACTTGCCGCTCAAGGTGATCAAGGATCAGCTCGACACTGACCTTGAGCAGGCGGGCCTTGCAGCGCCCCTGTCCAGCGGATTGGGTGTTCGGCCCGACGACTTCCGTCCGGGGGCTGGAAAGGTCCGCTTGACCAGACGGGAACTTGCAGAAGAAACCGCACTCTCTGAGGCTTTGATTATCGCATTGGAAAAAGATGGTCTGGTGTGGACGAACGCAACGGGCCACTACGACGAAGACGCCGTCCAGATCTGCATGATTGCCGCAAAACTCTCTGAATTTGGAGTGGAGGCCCGACATCTTCGGTCCTTCCGGGTTGTGGCAAACCGAGAGTCAGGTTTAGTAGAACAGATCGCCACCCCGTACTCGCAGCCCCGGGATCGTGACGCCAAAGCGCGATCCCAGCAAACTGTGCGGGAATTGGCATCCCTATTCGTCCAAATGCACGCCGCTCTCCTGCGAGCCGAGTTAATTCGGTCGGGAAGTGGCTGAGCTCGGGTACAGGGTCTACCCTTAAGGCATGATCCCCGTAATCGTGGCTGGTGTCCGCATGGAAATGCCGTCAAACACCCCAATTGTTTTGCTCAATGAAGAGCAGGGCGCTCGCTACCTCCCCATCTGGGTGGGCGCTGTTGAAGCTACGGCAATCGCCTACGCACAACAGGGTGTGACACCACCTCGCCCCATGACTCACGATCTCATAGTTGATCTAATCGCCGACCTTGGCGCGCAACTCACTGGCGTTCGCATTACTTCGCTCACTGACGGTGTGTACTTTGCTTTCCTGGATCTGGTGACCTCCGGTGGCGAAACTCACGAACTTAGTTCCCGTCCCTCTGATGCAATTGCGCTGGCATTGCGCGTCGGCGTTCCCATATCGGTGGCGAGTGAAGTAATGGACACGGCCGGTGTCGCGATCCCAGACGAAACAGAAGGGGAGCCGGAAGACCAGGTGGAGGCATTTCGAGAATTCCTTGAGGGTGTGTCACCAGAAGACTTCGACGCCCCCGAATAATTTTGCTCGACTTCACGTTCAGGTTGAGACTTCTCCTGCGAAAGCTTTGGCGTGTCGGTTAGCATCGGTATCTGGGGTTGCGTAGGTTCGAGCCCTATTCGTAGGAGGAAATTGTGACTGGCGAGAATATTGGTGCCTTTGAGAACTACCCAATTCAGCCATCTATGTTCGAGGAACTAGATGTCCCGGTAGTGCCCTCGGACTTGGGTTACCGTGGTCCGACCGCTTGTGCGGCCGCCGGAATCACTTACCGTCAGCTGGATTATTGGGCTCGAACCGGGTTGGTAGTACCCAGCGTGAAGGGTGCGCACGGATCTGGAAGTCACCGGCTTTACGGATTCAGGGACATTCTCGTACTGCGAATTGTCAAGCGCCTGATCGACACCGGGGTCTCCTTGCACAATATTCGCCTCGCAGTAGAACACTTGAGTTCGCGCGATGCCAGTGTCTTATCCGGGCTCACCATTATGAGCGACGGAGCCAGTATCTACGAATGCACAAGCGCGGACGAAGTCGTCGACCTTGTGCGTGGTGGCCAGGGTGTTTTTGGAATTGCGATCGGTAGCGTATGGAAAGAAGTTGAGGGCAACCTCGCAGCCTTGCCGGGTGAAGCCCCCGAGACCGGAACCATTCACATGCAAGGCATCGACGAACTATCGGAGCGTCGGGCTGCGCGAGTTGCCGGGTAGTTGTAGTCTTCAACCGCTGCTCAATCTCTAGCGGGAGAGAGTGCGCGAAAGTGCACCGCCGAAGGAGCAAGGCCCCACCAAACTCTCAGGCACATGAACCGCTAGAAAGAGGCAAATCTGGAAAGCGACTTCCAAGTCGCACCGAAGGTGAAAGCCACCGGTAGGTGGTGAAGCTCTCAGGTAGGGGAAACCCTAAATACAGATGGGGTACCCAGTACACCCGTCTACCGTGGGAGAGCGACATGACACAGGCACCATTCGTTGAACGGCATATTGGTCCGCGCGAGGCCGAGATCGCGAAAATGCTCTCGGTTGTGGGCTATGAAAGTCTCGAAGACTTCACACAAGCCGTCATCCCAGAAATTATCCGGTGGAATGACGCACTCAATCTGCCTGACGCGCTGGCCGAGCACGAAGTCATAGCGGCGGCCCAAATGCTTGCACGAAAGAACACCGTTGCAACGAGTGTGATTGGAATGGGTTATTACAACACCCACACGCCAGCCGTAATCAAGCGCAATGTTTTAGAAAGCCCTGCTTGGTATACCGCGTACACGCCCTACCAACCCGAAATTTCCCAGGGTCGACTAGAAGCACTGATTAATTTCCAAACCATGATTGAAGACCTCACCGGGTTACCCGTTGCAGGTGCCTCACTCTTAGACGAACCAACCGCTGTCGCCGAAGCCATGACCTTGTCCCTACGTCACGGAAAGAAGGGCGCCAAAGCAATTCTTGTCGACTCCGACACGCACCCGCAGACACTTGCGGTTCTCAATACTCGTGCCAGGCCCATGGGGATCAGAATTGAGTTGTGGGATCCCAGTAACCCACTCCCGGAAGGTGACTATGCCGGGGTCGTGCTCAGCTACCCGGGATCTTCGGGAAATATCCGTACTATTGGTCCAATCATCCAAGCGATAAAGGCGACCGGCGCTTTAGCAATCGTCACAACAGACCTCTTGGCCCTGACCTTGATTGAGGCGCCTGGCGCACTCGGTGCCGACGTTGTGGTGGGGTCGGCGCAGCGATTTGGTGTCCCCATGGGATTTGGCGGGCCACACGCAGGATTCATGTCGGTACGATCTGGCCTAGAGCGAAGCTTGCCTGGGCGACTTGTCGGAGTCAGCGTTGATGTTGATGGTGCACCCGCTTACCGTCTCGCGCTTCAGACTCGTGAACAACATATTCGCAGGGAAAAGGCGACAAGCAATATCTGTACCGCTCAGGTACTGCTTGCAATTATTTCTGGTATGTATGCCGCCTACCACGGCCCAGACGGTCTCACCACAATTGCTCGTCGGGTAAACAAACTCACAGCCGAACTTGCCGCCCATGTGGCGAACAACGGTTACGAGCTCGGTTCCACGTCGTTCTTTGACACGATCACCATCCACACAACCCAGGCGAGCGTTCTCGCCGACAATTTGGAAAGGTCCGGGATCAATGTTCGTCGAACCAATACGGACCAAATTGGAATATCACTTGATGAAACCTCAACTGCGGCAACACTTGGAACAATCGCGTCAGTCTTGACCCCGAACATACCGTTGGTCAGCATCGATCAGGAGTTCACCTGCATCCCATCAAGTTCAAGTCGCACTACAAGCTTCCTGCAGCACCCGGTGTTCAACACCTACAAGTCTGAAACCTCGATGCTGCGATACCTGCGCAAACTCTCAGACAAAGACATCGCACTAGACAGATCGATGATCCCATTGGGCAGTTGCACCATGAAACTCAACGCAACAACCGAAATGGAACCAATCACTTGGTCCGAGTTCGCCAATATCCATCCATTCGCACCCCTTGATCAAGCGCAGGGATACGTCGAGTTGATCCGCGAACTTGAGGGTTTTCTCGTTGAGATCACTGGCTACGACGCGGTTTCCCTGCAACCGAATGCAGGCAGCCAAGGTGAATTTGCCGGTCTGCTCGCAATCAAGGCGTATCTGGAGAGTATTGGGCAACCGGACCGAGATATCTGCCTAATTCCTAGTAGTGCGCACGGAACGAATGCTGCCAGCGCCGTCATGGCCGGCATGCGCGTTTCCGTGGTCGCCTGTGACGAAGAAGGCAATGTTGACGTGGCAGACCTCAAAGCCAAACTTGACAAGCATGCGGGTGAAGTTGCGGCACTCATGATCACCTACCCCTCAACGCACGGTGTTTTTGAAACGGCAGTTTCTGAGATCTGTGAACTCGTGCATGACGCCGGTGGACAGGTGTACGTCGATGGAGCAAATCTCAACGCACTTGTCGGTGTTGCAAAACCAGGGAAGTTCGGGGCAGACGTTTCACATCTGAATTTGCACAAAACCTTCTGCATTCCCCACGGTGGTGGCGGCCCGGGTGTAGGACCTGTCGGCGTTAGAGCACACCTCGCGCCGTTTCTGCCCTCGCACCCACTACGACCAGAGTGCGGCCCCAGTGGAATGGGTTTCACCGATGGTGGGGTTGGACCTGTCAGCGGTGCACCGTGGGGGAGTGCTGGAATTCTCCCGATCCCGTGGGCCTATATCCGACTCATGGGGGCCCATGGTTTACTCGAAGCAACCCAGGTGGCAATTCTGAGCGCAAACTACATTGCCAACAAACTCAATGACCACTTCCCGGTTCTTTACAGCGGTGCCAACGGACTGGTCGCACATGAATGCATCATGGATATCAGGCCCATCAGTGCAAGCACGGGAATTAGCGTTGACGACGTTGCCAAACGGCTTATCGACTACGGCTTTCACGCCCCCACCATGAGTTTCCCTGTTGCAGGGACGCTCATGATCGAACCCACCGAGAGTGAAAACCTTGCTGAACTCGATCGCTTCATAAACGCAATGGTGAGTATCCGCAAGGAAATTGACCTAGTTGCCAGCGGCGAGTGGCCGGCAGACTCCAATCCACTGGTCAACGCCCCACACACAGCAGAGTGCCTCATTGACGGTGATGAACTGCCGTACTCCGGAGCTGTAGCGGCATACCCGGTCCCTGCTGTTCGAGCGAATAAGTTCTGGGCCCCAGTTCGTCGGATCGACGGTGCTTTTGGTGATCGTAATTTGGTGTGCAGCTGCCCCAGTATCGAAGAATTAGCACTAACTTAGGTCTCCCGTGGTGCTTGCGTCCGGGCTCACTGTTCAG
>DKME01000015.1:31438-34476 GCA_002469525.1 Actinobacteria bacterium UBA7422 | reverse complement strand
TCAGCTAGTCGTGTACACAATCAAGGGACAACACATTACCTTCAACGCACGCATCACATACAAGCGTAAGTTCACGACACCAGTCGTCTGAACAGTTATAGAAGTTTTTCGTGGCGCCGTTGCAGTGTTGGCACTCGCCGATTGGTTCCACGTTTGGTTCAAAGTCGACAGCCATTCTTTTATCAAAGACATAGAGGCTGCCTTCCCAGAGTCCCTTGTTTCCGAAGGCTTCGCCGTATTTAACAATTCCACCATCTAGTTGATAGACCTCACCAAATCCTCGTGACTTCATTGCGCTGCTGAGAATCTCGCAACGGATTCCTCCGGTACAATATGTGACGACAGGTTTGTCTTTAAGGTGGTCGTATTTCCCTGATTCGATCTCTCGAATGAAGTCGTGGGTCGTATTTGTTTCAGGGACAACGGCACCTTTGAACCGACCGATTTTTGACTCGAATGCATTGCGACCGTCGAAGAACACAACCTCTTCGCCACGTGAATCCACCAGTTCATGCAACTCGGCAGGAGTGAGATGCTCACCCCCACCAATCACTCCCTGAGCGTCAACTTTTAGTTCGTTGGGTATACCGAAACCAACTACTTCAGCGCGATTCTTTACCTTCAGCCGAGGGAAGTCCTCGCGAGATCCTTCAGACCATTTGTATTCAATCTCTTTGAAGGCTGGGTATTCCTTATTTTGTTTGATGTAAGTGATCAAGTCCTTAATCTCGCCGCCGACTGTGCCGTTAATCCCATGTTCGGAGATCAAGATTCGACCACGCAAATTTAATGACTCGCATAGTTTTCGCTGCCACAAACTAACGGCCGCAGGATCGCTCAAAGGTCGAAAGATGTAATACAGGAGAATCTTTTGCGGTTGCATTGCACCAATACTAGGGAACCAAATACCGGGTGACTCTTTCAGCGAAGAATTACTGAGCCAAGTCAGCGAAGAGGTCGTATTTATTGCCGTCTTGGTCACACACTTGGGCATATCGCTGCCCCCAGAACGCATCCCAGGGTTGCGTTGCTCAAGTCGATCCATTTAATTGGTGATTATTCCTCGCTCGACCAAGAAACTATTAGCAACTGCCGAGGGTTCTTCATCATCGATTGAAACTTGCTTATTGAGTTCTGCCATCTTGTTGTTGTCCAATGGTGCCAAAATGGCAGCGACAATGGCTTCGAACTGATCTGGCGCTTGATCGTTGGTCTCGATACGCATTCCTTAGCACCGACGCAAAGTGAAGTTGTGCCGCTGGACTCTCAATGCAACATGATGGCTGAGATTTCTGGTCGACGCATAATTAGCCGTCTGAATGGTGACATTTTAGCGACAGGGTCGAATTGTTAAATTGGGGAGTCAAGACGCGCGTTAGAATAGAAATTGATGTTGTCTAGAGTCGTGGAATCGTGGTAGGTCTTGACAGGAAACAACTGGCGCTTGGCAAATGTCCGAAGTAATGAAATTTTTGATCTCACAGATTGGAACCAAAAGCCAATGCCAATTTTGAGAAAATATGCACACACTGCGGCACAAGCCACAAAAAACCCGTGTTCACAACACCGAGAACCTCAGGGGGCATTTTTATGGATTTAGATTCATCTGGATTTTTGAATTTGGGTGCGGATATGGGCTCGGATATAGCCCTTGTCTCTATGATTTTGCTGGGAGTATTGCTCACATTTAGTGTTGTCATAGTCATTCGTGGTAAATATGAGATTCATAGGTATACCCAAACGGTTGCAGTGGTCTTAAGTACCATCTTGGTTTTCTACTTAATGGTTCTCAGATTTCTTCAACCAGAAGAAGCGGACGACGAGGCCACTAGTGAGCTTTTTAATGTACTTCTCTTCACACATATTCTGATCGGATCCATTGCGGTGCTTCTGGGCATCTTCATCACACTTCGCGCGAATGGTGTCCTTCCAAAATTCCTGCAGTTCCAAAACTACAAACCACCAATGAGGGTGTCCTACATCCTCTACATGCTTGCAATTTTCCTTGGCGTGTGGGTTTATGTGGTGATGCCTGACCGGGCCACTGCAATGTAAAACGGAAATGAACTCGTATTACCTGAACAGGCACTAATTTGCGTAACGTCGCAGGGGATCAGCAGACGGAGAACAGTTACCCGCCAGCAGGTGCACAGAGGTCAGCCCACGGGTATCTTTGGTCAGTGCGAGTGAGTGGGGCCACCATCAAACGGATCAGTGCAGTGATTCTGATCTTCGCGTTGACTGCAGCAATCGCGGTTGCGTACATGCCTTCGTCACAACAATCCGTCATGGCTGGAAAATGCGTGTCCGCTGACGCGGCTGCAGTTCAGCAGGTGATTATCCGACAGACAGATGCCTTGAGCATGGGAGAATTTACCCGCGCCCATTCTTATGCTTCGCAATCTTTCAGGTCAGGAGTCTCCGATTCCCAATTCGAACGAGTGATCACCAACGGATACGCGTTTTTAACTGAGAATCCTCAGATCACATTTAATTCATGTGAGCAAATTGATCAACAGAAAGTGCAGACTTTCGCTTCATTCGAAGTTGAGGATGTTGTAGCTTCATTGCAATTCGTGATTGTTTTTGAATTTGGAGAATGGTTTATTGACTCGGCGACCACCGCTCAAGATGTCACTATCTCCGTGTGATCCGCACGCTAGATCGATGGATTGGAGGTTCATGACGCGCAATCGGGCAGGCATTGCGGCAGAGTTGAGTCATTTGCTCGCGGTAGGCCCAACAGGACACAGCATGTCCCTTGTACGCATCTGACATAATGTTCATTATCGGGCATTTTTTGTTCGTTGTATCTCGCAGGGAATAAGCACCACCACCTGCAGTAGGTGGGCAAGTCACCAACTAGAAACCGATCCCACATTGTTCACTTTGGTTGTGGATTTACAGGGCGAGTGTCCGGTTCGTCATGACCAGGGCTGCACTCTGATCCCTGAACAGTGACTTCGACCCTGGCGTCAGCGCCAATGGGTCCCACGTGCTCCTGTTTCCCATGAGCGCGCGCTTGGTCGTCCCCGGCA
>DKME01000015.1:26991-31430 GCA_002469525.1 Actinobacteria bacterium UBA7422 | reverse complement strand
TCAGCGACGTCACCATGCTGGTCGACGGCGCGTACGCAACGGGCCCTTCCTTTGGAGCGTCAATCCAATAGGGATTTATTCGCTTCAGTGTGGGAAATGCTTTTCGGCAGGAAGTGAGGTCATAGAGACAGTTGCAAGAGATGTCACCCGGGGCAGTCGTGGGATCCCCTCGCAAGGCCGCCCCCTGCATGACCCCTAACCGGCCTATCCGCGCGCTCTAAGCTGTCAATATCTGCCCTTGAATTTCACATACCTCGGAATGCCAAACCCGCAAAGAGATGAACTAACTCCCGACCCACTAGCTCCCGTGCTTACCAGTTTTTGTCTCCCCGGTGGTCGAACTACCCGGATTATTCAACAGAAGCGGCAGAAAAAAGAATCCGATCGGCATATAGCTTGAAATCGTAGGCGAAAATAGGGAGACCACCCCGATCGACAGGAAATACGTGACATATATCCAGCCGCGATACTTCGTTCGCCAGGTGTCGTAAGCGGATTGCTCCGACTCGTAAAGATCAGGGTTCTTGCGTGCGTGGCGGACGATAAGCGTGGTGTTGAGGCTGATCAGCGCCAATGATCCCCAGTAGAGCATGCCCGAACCACCGAGGTCTCCCCCAGCACCGGCCCAGCCAGCCTCGGAATCGCCGTACAGCGCACTGGTAACCGGAAGAAAAGCAATGATGGAGAGCCATGAGGTATTGAGCCAAAAGATTGTGCCGTCATAACCGCGAAGTTCATTCATGGCCCGGTTGTGCGTGAGCCACATAACCGAGACAACGAAGAAAGTGAAGAAAAAGGTGATGATCTCTCCACGGTGGTCACCTAGCACTTCCCACACGGTGGCCTCGCCACGCTCAATACTCAGTCCGGCGATCGGAAGTACGAGGACGGTAACCGCAACAGCCACGATCGCATCAGAAAAGTTGATTAGTCGGTCGAATGACCGCCCGTCTCTGATTTCACCCGTTGCCATGTCCCCAGCGTAGTTGTTTCGGGGTTAGAGTTTGGTTATGAGCGAACCCTCCCCTGATTTTGATAAATTACTGGATCCATCCCTGTTGGCAGATGCGCCCAAGGAGGCGAGTGCCCAGGAGCGAATCGCGAGGGCATCTCGAATTGCTCAAGGCAACGAAAGATTGAAACGTCAGGGTGAAATCTCCGACGGATTCGGAAAACCGAAATACGGACGCGTGCGGAAAAGTGCACCTTGGATTGCCATTGGGATTGTGACGGGCATCATAATTATTGTGATTGCCGTGCTCGCGCGATAAATATTGCGAAATTTTCGATTCTTTGATGGAACCGTGAGGGAACTGGCACCGTCCTAACTGCACGAACCAATCGTTGGATCGGTTAGGTAGGAAAGGGGCTAATCATGATTGAGACCTCTATGCGTGGAACACGACTTGGAGCCTTGAGCTTAGAACGAGATGACACAGTGCCCCCAGCGGAACGTGTTACCGTCAATTATGTGTGTCCAAGTGGACACGAATCACTTATCCCAATCTCGGTTGAAGCCGAGGAGATACCCATTGAATGGGTCTGTCGCTGCGGCAGCGTCGCGGTTCGACCGAATTTTGAAGTGCCCATCAAAGTTCCAGATCGCCCAGTGCGATCCCACTGGGACATGCTGCTCGAGCGCCGTAGTTTAGAGGAACTCAAAGCACTCTATGACGAACGAGTAGCACTTCTGCACGAAGGCGCATTTGCCAAGTCAGCATAAAGTTTTCTGTTGAGTAATTTCTCAACTAGTTTGTGATACGCGGAGGTCCTTCGGGACCTCCGTTTTCATGTGGATCTACGTCCTCGTCATTTATCACGACTCCACGGATTACTTCGCCGTCAACATAAGATGCAAACTGACTGCCGGTAAATCCTGCGTTGCTGAAGCCTGGCATGCTCACCATGCGTAGCCCGATCCATGAACTGAGGGCGCGCACGACTCGGTTTCCAATTGGTGGAATCAACAGAATGACTCCTATGAGATCTGTTGCAAAACCAGGAATCATGATCAGCATTCCTGAACCGAACATAAGTGCTGCTGATCTGGCGACCTTTGGTTTTTCGGTGTCGGGTGTTGTCGAAATGAGTGTTGCCTTTGCGGCTGCATTGCGCATCAAGGCTGCGCCAGCGGGGAAACCAGCGATTATGAGCAGGATTGCGATACCCCAGCCGGTGAAACTGGCAACCCACCACAGCAACAGGATTTCAACGAGCGGGTATCCGAAAAGGATGAGTCGAGTACCAAATTTCATTGTGATGTTCCTGCCTTTTTTCTGAAGACTCTTGTGAGTGCTTTTGCGCGTCGATCCACACCCCACACTGTGACCCGCCACAGGGCCTCCGTGACAATCTTTCGACTCATTTTGCTGGTGCCAACTTCGCGTTCAACGAATGTAATCGGGACTTCAGTGACTACGAAACCGCGTTGCTTCGCACGCCAGGCAAGGTCTACCTGGAAGCAGTAACCCTGGGATGCAACCTCATGCAAATCAAGTGAGCGCAATGCGCTGGCCTTGAACGCTCGATAGCCCCCGGTTGAGTCGTCAATATCGATTCCGAGCATCACTTTGGTGTAATAGTTGCCGCCCTTTGATAATAACTCGCGGTTCTTAGACCAGTTTTCCGTTCCACCACCCTCAACCCATCGGGAGCCCAGGACCAGATCCGAGTATTCCAATGCAGCGAGAAGGCTTGGAAGCTGCTCTGGTTGGTGCGAACCGTCAGCATCCATTTCAACCAGGACATCGAAACCTTGTTGCAGGCCCCATGCAAACCCGGCGAGATATGCGGCGCCAAGGCCACCCTTGCCAAGACGGTGCATGACGTGAATCCCGGGATTTTCACTGACCCATTGGTCTGCGATTCCTCCGGTGCCGTCAGGTGAGTTGTCGTCAACGATCAGGATCTCGGCAGTGGGGACGCTGTTTTGCACACGGGAAAGGATCAGTGGGAGCGCGTCTAGTTCGTTGTAGGTCGGAATAATTACCAAAACCCGTCCTAGGTCAGCACTGACTGCCTCCGGTGCTGTGCTCACACACCCACCCTAACTGTTGATCCCGCGCCGCCTTCGAATCGGGATAAATGCCAGAGTCCCGACCGCAATCGCGCACAACAGGAGTTCCACAAATGGACCGAACCTTGCGGCCGGCGTGAGATTCGTTTGTGGTGTTACGGCGACAACAAACGACCCCACTTCGCCGTCTTTGAGAATTGGATTGACACTGCCGTCGGGAAGGATGTGAGCACTGATTCCAGTGGTTGCCGCGACAATCATGGTGCGGTCGTACTCGATTGCGCGAAGTCGTTCAATGTTGAGTTGCTGTTCTGGCAGTGCAGATCCTGCGTAGGTAGCGTTATTGGTTTGCACGACAAGCACCTGTGCGCCCTCACTGATTACGGTGTTGACAACTGGGTCAACTGCCACCTCGAAACAAATCAGGTCGCCGAGGATTACGCCATTGATAGTGAAAATACCTGGTTCGGTTCCGTGCGCGAAGTCCCTCGGGACACGTTCATAGCGGGAAATAAGTTGGGTCAAAATGCTGCGAAAGGGAATGAACTCTCCGAATGGAACAGGTGCGTTCTTTATATAGGTGTCGCCCGGTCCCGAGATTGGGTCCCACATGATTCCCATGTTGTAGACCTCGTTCTGTGGGTCTGTCGCCGAGTCCACAACGGCACCCACCAAAATTGGTACACCAATGGCTTTAG
Organism: Actinobacteria bacterium UBA7422; assembly: GCA_002469525.1. Lineage (GTDB taxonomy): Bacteria > Actinomycetota > Actinomycetes > S36-B12 > S36-B12 > UBA4592. The sequence goes on along the minus strand of DKME01000015.1, from coordinate 27,716 downwards.
CCGCTTGATCAATCAAAACAGCAGCATCGGCATCCTTGAACGGGTCAAGATCGGACGAGTTTTCCGGCCAAATAACCACGTCGGGCTGTTGCACCTCACCACGTTGAACCCTTTGGGCTAGTTCAATTGTTTGCTCCACATGGTTCTCCAGCACCGCTCGTCGAACGTCCATGGCGCCCAGTCCGATTTGAGGGGTGCCCCCTTGAACGACGCCAATTGCAATAGCGTTTTCGGCTTGGCTGGACTGTGATTCGCTGAAGTTGCTTAGTGCCATGGGGACTACAAAACTCGCAGCAATTAGCAGTGCGAGGGCAACCTTGACTCGTCTTGCACTAATGACAAAAATTCCCACTGTTGCAATTGCAATTACAACTACCATGAAACTCAGCCAGGGAACTCCCCCAAGCCGTGACCAAAATGCCAAGGGTGAATCGGCCTGGCTGAAAGCAATTCGGGCCCACGGGTAACCGCCGAATGGGTAACGTCCGCGCAGGAACTCCTCCAAGATCCAAATTGCCGCAATTGCCATAAGACCCACGGGCCACGGAATCGATCTGCGAGCTATTGCCCGTGAGCTAATGGAGACAACAATTCCAATGAGTGCGATCCAAAGTGCCAAGTAGACGGAGAGGATCCATGTTGCATCGGTGCCAACAACGATCAACCAGTTGTGCTGCAGCCGGAATGCTGCAAGCCCAAACACAAACCCGATGAGTGCCGCAGTC
>DKME01000015.1:0-26802 GCA_002469525.1 Actinobacteria bacterium UBA7422 | reverse complement strand
GTCGGCGCTGCCAAGATTGGGAAGTGGAACGGTGGCAGAGCGTGGATCAGTGCTCCACTGGGTGACGCGCGCGTCGGGCACGTGAACTTCGTAGTCCGACACCTCCCAGGTTGCGAGGTTCGCTGGGGCTCCAACTTGGATCACACCGTGTGAATCAAATTGTGAACCTAAAGCACGCCAACCCGCTCGGGTGTGGGCGTTGAATGCGGCCCGCCCGGTGATTTGTTCTCTCGGATTGTGGTGGTGCATGGCGGCGTGGATGGCGCTCCAAGGAGTATTGGGCGTTACCGGTGAATCAGATGAAAAACAGACTGCGACACCTTGTGACTGCAAACTCCCCCACCGGTTCATGCTGTGTGCTCGTTCACCCAGTCGTGCCTGATACATGCCACCTACGTTGCCCCACCACGCGTCAAAGAGTGGCTGCATGCTGGCGGTCATGCCTAGGGCCCGCATTGCTTCGATATTCGGCATTGACAGCATCTCGGCGTGTTCAAGGCGGTGCCGTAATCGTTTGAAAGCCGATTCTGTGGTCCTTTGTGCTGAGAGCTGCGCGCCTTGCATTGCAATCTCACACGCTTGATCACCTATTACGTGGAACCCACCCTGCATTCCCGCGTTGGTGCAAGCACTCAGGTGGTTCGCCACCTGTTCAGGAGTGAGATAGCCGGCACCCTGGGTGGTGTGCAGGTCGGTATAGGGCTCGTGCAGGAGTGCGGTACGTGACCCGATCGCACCGTCAATGAACAGATCCCCACCCAGGCCGATTGCGTTGAGTTCGGCAACGATTTGCGCCGAGTGCTCGCTCCAGAGTTCACCCCAATAGATAGCGAGGTGGGGCATGTGCGGCCGACTGGCAAGATCTCGCAGTCTTCGGGCATCTGCATGGCTACTGATCTGAGGGCCGGCCATCTCGTGGACGCTTACTATTCCCTGTTCCAGGGCGTGCGCAAAAAAAGTTTTCTGAGCTGCTGCTCGTTGATTGTCCGAGACCGAACTTAAGGCATATGTGCGCAATGCACCATGTGCGGCTTGGGTAACCGGTCCCACTTCGAATCCAGCCATTGTTTGACATTCGGGGAGTTGAGCAATGAGCGAACTCGAGACCAGCGCCGAGTGCACGTCTACCCGGCTCAGGTACACAACGCTTCCCCACGTCGCTCTGTCAATTTCAGTTCGAGTGGGCAGGGTTGGGTCACTCCAATGTGTCTCGTCCCACCCGTGGCCCAAGACGGTTCCTCCGCTTACCAGCTTGGCGTAGTCAGAGAGTAAGGACAGCAACTGCACCTTATTCGTCACTTCCGTGAGGTCAAGACCGGTGAGCATGATCCCGGTGCTGGTGGCGTGCACGTGAGCATCGACGAAGCCGGGTGCTAGGAAGTGACCTTGAGCGTCAATGACGGTGTGGGCGAGTTCGCGGTGCACCTCTGCGCCACTGTGATCACCGATCCAGGCGATCTCACCAGCGTCAATGAGCAACGCGGTTGCATAGGGAACGCTCGGTGCATAAATTGCCGCATTAGTGATCAAGGTTCGCCGTGTCATGAACAGTTTTCTATCCCTGTACTACAACAAGGTCACGGGTTTGCTTGTTAATCGATTCCGGACCGCTGGGGGTACAGATCACAATGTCTTCGATCCGCGCCCCGTGCACCCCCTCAATGTAGAAGCCCGGTTCAATGCTGAACACCATGTTGTTTTCGATCACAGTTGAGTTGTTCTCACCGATATAGGGCTCTTCGTGGGTCTCTAGGCCAATTCCATGACCTGTTCGGTGAATGAAATACTCGTTCAAACCGTGCTCAGCGAGGGAGTTGCGTCCCGCTGCGTCAATGTCATGACTTATTGCCCCATGGCTCACCGCTTGGGTGGAAAGTTCCTGGGCGACTTGAAGGGCTGCGTATCTCTCCAAGTAGTCGCCTCCAGGGTCACCCATTGAGTAGGTTCGAGTGCAGTCACTGCAGTAGCCACTCGGCATAGTGCCACCGATATCAACCACAACCGGATCCCCCATTTGGATAACGCGGCTACTGAGTTCGTGGTGTGGACTTGCACCGTTCGGGCCAGATGCCACAATCACAAAGTCAACACGTGTGTGTCCTTCTGCCAGGATCAAATCCGCAATATCGCGCCCTACTTCTTCCTCGGTTCGACCTACTCGCAACAGGTTCGGCACCTGAGCGTGAACTCGGTCAATGGCTGCCGCTGCGACACGCAGATGGTCCAACTCCGCGGGTGTTTTCACCACGCGAATGGCGTTGATGATCGGCGCCGCTAGTTCAATATTTGACTCGGGGAATTTCTCTGTGATTGTGAGTACTCGCTCGGCCCACATGTGGTTGTCAACCGCGATTCGTCCATGCGTGAATCCAGATCTGGAACCAATAAGTTCATATGGATTCTCGCTCTCGCTCCAGCCGATTACCTTCCAACCCAGCCCACCAAACGGGCTAGCCTTCGCCGTGGAAACTTCGAGCTTGGGCACAATCAGAAACGGCTCTGCATGAGGTGCGATAACCAGTGCCGTAAGGCGTTCGAGTGGAATCGCGTTGTAACCGATCAAATATCGAAGGTCGGCACTAGGTGTGACAAGGAGCAGGTCGACACCTAACTCCTGCATGTGAACCTGTGCGCGGGTGATTCTTTCGGAGAAATCTAAGTTCGCTGCCATGTGGGACACATTAACCCGGGTGTCATACTTTCGCCGTGAGTGGACCTCTGTTAATCCTGGACAGCGCAACCCTTTACTACCGTGCCTTCTATGCCCTCCCAGAGAAACTGACCACACCGGATGGACGTCCACACAATGCAGTTCGCGGCTTCGTCTCCATGTTAACGAAACTGGTGACCCTGCATCACCCCAGCGGGCTTGTCGCAGCGTGGGACAACGACTGGCGACCGGCGTGGCGGGTTGAGCTCGTTCCCAGTTACAAAACGCACCGACTGGGAATTGAAACAAGTGCAGAGGAGGTACCCGACACATTAAGCCCACAGATAGATGCAATTGCTGCACTATTGGACGCCTGGGGTGTTGCTCGAATCGGGATCGATGGCTTTGAAGCAGACGATGTCATCGCATCTGTTGCGGCGCAGCGTCAAGGTCGTTCATGTGTCGTGACAAGTGATCGGGATTTGATTCAAGTTGTTACCGACCGGGTTTCACTGCTCCTGCAGGTAACCGGCGGGGTTGAGGGTTGGCCTGTCCTAGGCCCGGAAGCGATCAAGGAGAAATACGGGGTATCCCCCACCAAATACCTGGCCATGGCTGCATTACGTGGTGACCCCAGCGACGGATTACCCGGAATAGCCGGGATTGGTGAGAAGACTGCAGCTGCTTTGATCAACGAATACGGCGACCTCACCGAACTTATCAAGGTATCAAGCTCTGACACCTATGACCGACCGCTCACACCCAGACTCGCCGAACGCATCACAGCGGGATCACAATACTTACATGATGCTCTGGCTGTAATAACTGCAGAAACTCGGCTTCCGGTGGCTGCATGGGACACAGATGTTCCCTATGAGCCTGTTGACATGAACGCCCTACGCGAGATCTCAATGCAATGGGGCGTTGAAAAATATGTGGACGAGTTACTTCAGGCAGCGCTCGGATAGGAAATAATTCCTCGTTTGCACAGTTCGATTGCCGCAACAGCATTTGCATGTAAGTCGGAGTCTTGCGGTGTCACGGCGACGATCTGACCAAGGAGGTCAATCACCTGTCGTACCCAACGAACGAAGTCGCCCGCCGTCACGTCATTGCTTGTCAGGATTCGCATGAGCGTTGCACCTTTCGCCCAGCGGTACACGGCCCAAGCCAAACCAGCGTCTAACGTGCGGTTTTCATTGACCCGGTGTTCGTGCTCAACACCCTCGACCTGACCCCAAATTTGATGGATTTCGTCGAGAGCCTTTTGGGTTGGCCCACCAGGAACCGACGGTGCTTCGTCGGAATCCCCGCGGCGACTTTCGTAGACAAAAGTGGAGCACACCGCCGCAAGTGTCGCCGGATCAAGTTGGTCAAGAACTCGAGCCAGAATAGTTTGCGCAATGAGTAGATCGTTTTCTGAGTAAACCCCCGTTAGCAAAGTTCCCCGCTCAGTGACCTTCCATTCACCTTGTGAATTCTTGGCTAGGTAGTCCAGGGACCCCAGAACAGAACACAACCGATCAAAGCGGCGCGCAATCGTGTTGGTGCGGCCTTTCATGCGGGATGCAACTTCTTGGTATTGGCTTTCAGTTTTCTGGTAGCGCTCACCCCAGCGCGCGTGAGCTTCTCGCTCATCACAGCCATGACAGGGATGGGCACGCATTTGGTCCCGTAAGTCTTGAACCACTGGGTTTACTTCATGTGATTTTTTACCACGTCGTTTTGGGTCTGCCGCCTTCTGTCCAAGATCGCGGACCTGCTGGGCGAGACTCTTTTTAATATGAGCATCGCGTGAAGAAAAATTCTTAGGGACCCGCAACCTGCCAATAGGGGCAAGGTCGACAAGGGCGTCGTGGTGGTTGAGCCGACGAACCTGTCTGTCACCCGTGAGCACCATGGGTCGTGGTTCAACTTTTGGGCTGTTGATTGCGGGAGAGACTACGACCGCTGGTCCAGCCTTTTTCCCGGACGTCAACATGATTACGTCACCTACCTTGAGAGTTCGCAACTGTGACTCACCCAGATCACGGCGAACTTTTACGCTGGCTCGACTGTCTTGGCGCTCTGCAACCGAGATCTCATGTCGGAGGGCACTGTATTGCTCAAAGTCACCAAGGTGACACTGCATTGATTCGAAGTAGCCTGCTTTGGCTTCCTCTAGCTTGCGCAACTCGGTGGCCAAACCAACAACGGATGCGTCTGCTTGGAATTGTGCGAACGAAGTTTCCAAGAGTTCACGAGCTCGCTCGGTTCCAATTGATCCAACAAGATTTACGGCCATGTTGTAACTGGGTCGGAAGGAAGACTTGAGCGGATAGGTTCGTGTTGACGCAAGACCAGCCAGCGACTTCGGGTCAAGGTCCTGCTGCCACAGCACAACTGCGTGTCCCTCGACGTCAATTCCACGCCTACCGGCCCTACCGGTGATCTGCGTGTACTCCCCCGGGGAAAGATCAACGTGGGCGTCCCCGTTCCACTTGACCAGGCGCTCTAGGACTACGGACTTCGCGGGCATGTTTATTCCAAGAGCCAAAGTCTCAGTGGCAAACACAACCTTGAGCAAACCTTGTTGGAACAGGGATTCAACAATCTCTTTGAATCGAGGTAACGCACCCGCATGGTGGGCGGCCACGCCGCGTTCAAGTGCGTCAATCCAGTCGGAGAATCCGAGTGCGGCCAAGTCTTCGTCTGGAATGTCGCGCGTGGACTCCAAAACCTGATTACGGATCTTCTCCCTTTCCGCCGTCGTGGTGAGTCGGAGCCCGGAACTCAAGATCTGTTCAACAGCATCGTCGCATCCGGCTCTGCTGAACAGGAAGTAGATCGCAGGTAGCAGCACTTCGGTTTCAAGGAGCGCGACAACGTCGCTTCGCCAGGGAGTGAGTGTGGTTCGCCGTGGGGCAGTTCGACCTTTACTCCCGTACTTGGAGCGACTTCTGTTGGCAGCGGCTTGGGAGGAGTTTCGCGCTAGTGCTGCCAACTCTGGATTGACCTCGTGTTGTGAGTCATCGATAAATAGGTCGTAGAGTCTTTTACCAGCCATAACGTGTTGCCACAACGGGACAGGTCTTATTTCCTCGACTATTACTTCGGTTTCCCCCCGGATAGTTGCTAGCCAGCGCCCGAACTCTTCCGCATTACTCACCGTTGCACTCAGGGCAATAATCGTCACCGAGTCTGGGAGGTGAATGATCACTTCTTCCCAGACCGCACCGCGCGAACGATCTGCTAGGTAGTGCACTTCGTCCATGACGACATATGCAAGATTCTTAATCGTTGACGAGTGCGCGTATAACATGTTGCGCAGGACCTCAGTTGTCATTACGACAATTGGCGCCTCCCCATTAATGCTGTTGTCTCCGGTAAGCAGGCCCACGTTCTCCGCACCGTAACGTTCAACAAGCTCAGCGTACTTCTGATTGGAGAGTGCCTTGATTGGCGTTGTGTAGAAACATTTTGTCCCCGAGTTGAGGGCGCGGTAAATGGCGAATTCACCCACGACTGTTTTCCCAGCTCCTGTGGGTGCTGCAACGAGCACACCCTTACCGGATTCGATTGCGCGAATGGCGTCGAGTTGAAATGGATCTAGGTCGAATGCGTAATCAGCGGTGAAAGCACCAACCATGGTTTTATTATCATGTGCCTTAACGCGGGATGCGGCGTACTTTTCGGCCGCGGAAGACATGTCCGTAGTCTAGCTTGGAATCGCTAATCCTTGAGATCTGTGTCGAAGGTGTCAGTGTCCAGCGGCGAGATTTCGTCGTCATCGAGGTCACTGAAATCAGTATTGCGTGCCTTTCGGGCACGCCTGCGGTCATTGAGCAGTGAGATCATGACAGCAAGTACGACAAGAATGAGAATCGGTGCGGCTAAGAGAAGTAGATTGATGGGATCACCTGTTGGTGTAGCCACGGCTGAGAAGATAAACACGGTAAAAATGATCCAGCGCCACCACGAGACCAGACGTTTTCCTGACAGGATTCCAGCGAAGTTAAGCAACACAATCAGCAACGGGGTGAGGAAACCAACACCAAACACCAGGATTGTGCGTAAGAAAAAGGATAGATATCGATCAACGGAAACAATATTTTCTACATTTTCCGGTGTAAACCCGAGCAGAATTTCTAGACCAAATGGCAACACGAAATATGCCAAGGTGATGCCTGCGGCAAAGAGTGGTGTGGCCACGGCAGCGAAGCCAACTGCCCAGCGGCGCTCATTGCGGCGAAGTCCTGGCGTGACGAATCTCCACAGTTGGTAAAGCCAGACAGGTGAACTAAGCGCGATCCCGGCCGCTGCAGACACTTGGATCTGTAGGACGAATGGATCCGCCACTCCCGTTAAGGCGAGGACAACGTCTTGACCGTTGTCTTGGGCGGCCGCAATCACATCGGTGAACGGACGACTGAGCCAAGCAAAAATTTCCGCGTAGTAGATCCACCCAATCACCATGCCAATGGCAATGGCAATGCCACTCTTAAAGAAGCGTGATCGTAATTCCCGCAGATGTTCGGTCAGTGGCATTGCCACCGCCTCCTGCTTGTCGCGCAGGGCCACCGACGACTATCTAACGTTCAGTTGGTGCAGCAGGCTTTGTCTCTGCGGCTTCTCGGGAAAGTGATTCTTGGGACTCTGCTTCAACCGTGTCATTCGCCTCAACCGCTTTAGCCGGCGATTGAGATGACTCGACAGACTTGGAATCCTCGTCAGTGTCGTTACCGGTCAAACCCTTTGTTTCAGCCTTGAAGATCCGCATGGACCGACCCAGTCCACGAGCGGCGTCGGGGAGTCTTTTCGCACCGAACAACAGCAGAATAAGCGCCACAATAATGAGCCATTCCCAGCCTTTGAGATTACTAAACATGTGATACCTCTCCTGCCCTGCTCATGTAGATCGCGACGATCCTTGATATCAATTTCTTAACTAACTGACCCTAATCCTAACTTAGCCTACGTCTGTTCTCTCCCTAGTGCTGTAACCGCACCAAGGATTCCTCCACTATTTCACGAATCTGCCCCGCGATCTCGACGGGTTCGAGCACAACCGCTGCCCCTGCCATGGAGAATACCCAACGAATTAACCAATCTTTGGACAAATACGGCACCCGAATCAGGCTCTGGCCCTCTTCGAGGACAACATGAGGGTTGTTGACCGTATTTACCCACACTTCTTCGGTGACCCAGGAAATTTCCGAATCAATTCGAATCAGCGCCGTGGGAGCCAATGTCAGATCTGCGAGCCCCGTGACTTCCTCCGTCAGGTTCCCCGGGATGTTTTCCAGCGGCGCGTGCAGGCTTAATTCAGAAATGCGATCGAATCTAAAGGATCGAATGGCCTCAGCTTGCTCACACCAAGCCGCGAGATAAAGGTAGTCGTCAACGCTGAATACGCGTATGGGCATGACCACTCGGTGCGACTGATCGTCTTGCGCGGACGCGTAGTCGAATTCCAAACCCAATTCGTCTTTGAGCGCCTGCTCAACTAACGCACCGTTGTGCCCGTGATCGGACTCAGAAATTTCCAGTATCTGAGCGTTGGTACCGATTACTGCATCTAGTTTGGCAATGAGTCTGCTGATCGAATCCTTATCGCTGACACCTGGAATCTGGTTCATGCGACGCAGCGCTATTGCTAAAGCAACCGCTTCCTCGGCGTTAATGCGCATCGGCTTTGCCAACGTTTGCGGGTCTTGAACCCAGATTCGGTCGTCGTCCCAAAAATCAATATCAATGAGTTGATCGGGTCCATATCCTGGTAGTCCACACAACACTAATTGCCACAGATCCTTGGTCAACGATTCAACAGTGATCCCGAAGTGTCCGGCTGTGTCGGTCAAGGTGATCCCAGGGCGAGAGATCAGCCATGGAACCAGAGCTAAAAGTCTGGCAATCCGGTCGGTGGTCTGTTCAGTCATGCGTTACACCGTCTCTTTGCGGCTCGGCACTTATGACATGTCCCATCAAGATCCGCTCCGCTGCTGCACGCACGGAGTCCTTTAGTGGGGGCGATTCAATTGACACGACGTCACCGAGGGTGAGCAATGTCCACTCGGTGAGGACTTCCAGCGGTCCTTGAATACTGATGTGGTCTCCGAGTTCCGTTGTGCGAATAGACGTGGCATGACGGCGCAACATAGCTCCACGATTCGCGGTGATCGTGATCTCGGCTGTTATGACACTCTCAGACTCCGGTAGCTCCATGGTGATCTCCGAAGGCCTAGGAGCGGTGTGATTCTGACTCGTGATTCGCACCGCGCTGTTAATCCGTGGAAGCTTAAATGTTCGTTGCTCCCCACGATCACGATCAAAACCAATGCAGTACCAATTGCCATTGCGACACAGCACAGCCCACGGTTCAAGTGTGCGCTTGGTGTGTTCGCCCGACCTGCTCTGATAGTCAAATGTGACGACGCGTCGATCTCGCGCTGCACTGAGCAGTGTGGGAAGGGAAATGTCCTGCGCTTGCAAACGTACGAGCCCTGAAAGTTCGGTAGGAGGGTTCACGGCACTTTGTCCATATTTTGCTTCAATTTTGCGAAGGGCGTTTTGGGCAGGTGTACGCAAAACTGCTTCATCCCATACTTGGGCGGCGACACCCAACACAATAATGTCTTGCGAGCTCAGTTCTAGATCAACGAATTCGTAGTCGATAGCCGAAATCCGGTAACCCAGGATATCTCCCATCGGGTCGGTCACGGTTTCAATAGGAAGACCCATAGACCGCAGTTCGTCCTTGTCACGCTCAAACATACGTTCAAATGCTTCATCCGAGCTGGCGTCTTCGTAGCCCGCTACGTTGTCTCGGATGTCAGCGCGCGAAATTGCTCTGCGAGTTGACATCATGGCAAATACCAAATTGAGGAGTCTTTCGGTTTTATCCCTTTTTGGCATATGTGTTACGACCTTCTGAGCTCTCCTACTGAGCAGTCCTATTTGACAGCGAGTAGGTCAATAATAAAAACGAGGGTCTTTCCCGAAAGTCGGTGTCCACCCGATTCCCCGTAGGCGAGTGCTGGTGGGATGACGAGTTGACGGCGTCCACCAACCTTCATGCCGGGAATACCTTCTTGCCAACCGGCAATCAGACCTGACAGTGGAAAATTGATGCTTTCCCCTCGGTCCCAAGAAGCGTCAAATTGTTCGCCACTGTCGAATTCCACACCGACATAGTGAACCTCAACCGATGCTCCCGGCAGAGCTTCTGTGCCCGAGCCGATAGTGATGTCTGTGATCACGAGTTCAGTGGGTGCGGGTCCTTCAATGAAGTCAATTTCGGGTTTTAACTGTTCTGACATGTGTTTCCTTCTTTCCGAATCTGAATGTGCAATGACGAATGCGAATTAACCGATGGACACGAGTTCAATGACAAAGATCAGGGTTTCGTCGACTTCGATTCCACCGGGAGGGTTAACCCCGTAGCCCAGCGAACCCGGGATCTCGAGGAGTCGACGTTCACCGATCTGCATTCCCGGGACGCCCTGCGTCCAACCCTCAATAAGGGCACCGGGGAGCAACTGGAATGTCGCCGGTTCACCCCGCGCCCACGAAGAGTCGAAGAGTGCACCTGTTATTTGGCCGACACCGCAATAGTTCACCGTGATTGTGTCACCCACCGCGACGCTTGCCCCGTTACCCGGAGAGAGTTCATTGGAGATCAAGTCAACGGCAGGGGCGGATTCGGGACCGACGGCAATTGAAGGAACTGCATCTTCACCGATCACTAGCCCGTCAATCGCGATCCCGGCAGGGGCGGTCTCTGAGATAACCGGTCCGGCTAATGCGGCGCAGTCATTGATCGAATAGGGGCCTGATGCGCTACCGGAGTCCGTGAACTCAGGGTCAGTATCGGTGCTGCTGGAACAACCAGCCAACAGAGCTAAAGAGGAAAGTGCAATTGCCGAAGTTAATAGGATTTTTCTCACTGCCCTAGTTTAACTACATACCCATCTACATTGTCGCAATCAGCCGTTCAACACGCTCATCGGTGTGAGCGAAAGGGTCTTTGAGAAGTACTGTTCGCTGCCCTTGATCATTGAGCTTGAGGTGCACCCAGTCGACCGTATAGTCCCTATGTCTTTCCTGTGCTCGAGTAATGAAGTCTCCCCGAAGTTTGGCCCGAGTGCTTTGGGGTGCGACTTCCTTTGCGGTGTCTACCTGTTCGTTGGTCAAAATAGTCTCCACTGCACCGCCTTTTTCCAGGAGATAATACAGACCGCGGCTTCGCCGAATGTCGTGGTAGGCCAAGTCAAGTTGGGCAATTCGGGCGTCTTCCAATGTCATATTGTTTTTGCGCATGTAACGCTCGATCAGGCGAAGCTTGATCACCCAATCGATCTCGCGGTCGATCAGATGAAGGTCACCTGAACCCACCGCTTTGATTGCCCGTTCCCAAAGCTCCATGGCCTGTTGGGTAACCGGATCGGTGATTGCGTTCCTGGTAACAAAGTCAGAAACCTTCTGGAAGTATTCACTCTGCATCTGAATGGCTGAAAGTTCACGCCCGTTGGCCAACTTCACAGTTCGGGTTCCCGTCGTGTCGTGACTAATCTCCCTAATTGCCCGAATCGGGTTGGCCAGAGTGAGGTCTCGCATGATCGTTCCGGACTCGATCATGGACAGCACCAAGTGCGCCGATACAACCTTGAGCAGATTCGTCGTGTCGCTCATGTTGCTGTCTCCGACAATTACGTGCAAACGCCGATACAGATCTGCATCGGCATGTGGTTCGTCACGCGTGTTAATAATCGGTCGTGACCGCGTGGTCGCACTGGAGACCCCTTCCCAAATATGATCCGCTCGTTGACTCACCGCGTACGTTGATCCTCGGGGGGTTTGGACAACTTTTCCCGCTCCCACCAATATTTGCCGAGTAATGAGAAACGGAATGAACGTATCTGCGAGGGCCGTGAAGTCGGTGTGTCGCTCAATCAGGTAGTTTTCGTGACAACCATATGAATTACCCGCCGAGTCAGTGTTGTTTTTGAATAAATACACATCCCCGTGAATTCCTTCTTGTTCTAAACGTTCCTCGGCTTCAATTCCGAGAACCTCGAGGATCCGTTCACCGGCCCGGTCCTGTGCCAATAGTTCCAAGAAACTGTCACACTCGGCCGTTGCGTACTCTGGGTGTGAGCCAACGTCGAGGTACAGGCGCGCACCATTTGCGAGGAAGACATTGCTACTTCTCCCCCAGCTCACAACCCGGCGAAAGAGGTAACGAGCGACCTCGTCGGGACTCAGGCGCCGTTGACCTTTAAAAGTACAGGTGACGCCATACTCCGTTTCGATGCCGAAAATTCTACGATCCATGTGTATTACCCGAGAAACTCGGCGATGTCGTCGTGGTTTAGGCGACGAAAACGCCTCCCTGAACCCACCCGATCAAGGCGGGCAACTTCAATAGAATCCAGGTCTTTCTCCCCCGTGGGGAAAAGAGCCGAAATCGCCGCGGTGAGGGTCTGCGCTGCCGTTCCACCCACCGTCCAGTTCTGCAACATGTGACTCGCAACGCTCTCACTGTCACCGCCCATACAAATAAACCCTGCTTCGTCATGTACGGAACCGTCGAATGAAATTCGGTACAGCTGATCTTCCTGGCAGGTTTGTCCTACTTGAGCCACGGCTATTTCCACTTCAAAGGGTTTGGATGCCTCAATAAAAATACTGCCGAGAGTCTGCGCGTATGCATTGGCAACGGTGCGAACAGTTACATCTGCTCGGTCATAGGAGTAACCGCGGGTGTCGGCTAGACGAACGCCTGCAACCCGCAGGTTTTCAAACTCGTTGTATTTTCCCACCGCCGCGAACCCGATTCGGTCATAGATTTCACCAAGTTTGTGCAGCGCCCGAGAAGGGTTGTCAGCCACCATGTAGACCGCGTCCTGCGCGCTGGCAACTATGACTGAACGGCCGCGGGCTATGCCTTTGCGTGCGAATTCAGCTTTGTCAGCGATTATTTGTTCGGGTGACACGTAGTACGGCATGCTCATGCGGAATCACCGCCACTGGCGAAGCGCACTCGTGGACCATTAGGTTCAGATAGTCGACGCTGCAGCATTTCCTTTGATAACACGGATACTCGTTCAGCCGAAATTTCCTGAACCCCGAGTGAAGTTGCTGTGAAAATCACGGGGAATATTCCCCTAGACACGTCTGGGCCTCCTGTTGCGCTGTCGTCGTCTGCCGCGTCGAAGAGTGCTTCAATAGCTGCAACTATAGCTTCGTCTTCACTTTGCTCGAGTGCGTTAATTTTCTTGAGCGCCCCTCGGGCGAATTGCGAGCCAGATCCCACCGCATAGAAGTCATGTTCTTCATAGCGTCCACCCGTGACGTCATAGGAAAAAATGCGACCAAGATTCATTGAGTTGTCAAAACCGGCAAAGAGCGGGACTACGGCGAGCCCTTGCATTGCCAGCCCAAGATTGGAACGAAGCAAACTCGAAAGACGATTGGCCTTACCGTTGAGCGAAAGCGACGTGCCCTCAATTTTTTCGTAGTGTTCTAGCTCTACCTGAAACAGGCGCACCAGTTCCAGGGCCAGGCCCGCTGACCCCGCTATTCCGATCAAAGAAAAAGTGTCAGCTGGAAAAACTTTTTGAATATCTCTTTGGGCAATAATGTTTCCCATCGTGGCCCGTCGATCCCCCGCCATGAGGACTCCCTCGGCATGACGCAGCGCAACAATCGTGGTCCCGTGTGGGGCTAAGTGCTCAGAGCTAGTTCCACCGATGGGAGGCAGGGGCAGCTTTTCCTGGGATTGAAGGTGCGCGGCAAATGAGGATTCCGGATTCACTGGCCACCCTTTTGCACAAATGATTTCACGAAGTCTTCGGCATTGACTTCAAGGATTTCATCTATCTCGTCGAGTAATGAGTCGACGTCGCTATCAAGATCTGCGTTACTGGTCGAGGAAGTCACCACCTCGGCTTCAGTGGCGTCTATGTCCTCTTCGCGTCGAGAACGTTTACTCGAATGACTCTCGTGGGTAGGCATGACCTAAGCCTAACCCTTACTGGGGCGCTCGTAGGGAATCGATCAACGCGGCAGCCGTCTCACTTCGGTCCAGCAGGGCCTTAATAGCCTCGCGATTCCCTCGAAGGGGCTCCAATGTCGGGATCCGAATAAGCGTGTCACCGCCAGTGTCGAAAACTATGCTGTCCCAGGAGGCCGCGGCTACGTTTTGCGGGTACCGGCGCACGCATTCACCGCGAAAATACGCCCGAGTGTCGGTTGGTGGGTCACTAACGGCCCCCTGCACCTGGTCGCGGGTAAATAACGTGTCGAGTGACCCTCTGTTCATTAACTTGAGGGCGATTCCACGATGTGGGTCAATATCGCTGTATTGGAGGTCGATCACACCTAGGCGGGGCGAGTCCCAATCCAGTCCGTCGCGTTCCCGGTACCCCTGCATAAGCGCATACTTTGCGACCCAATCTACGTATCCCGCGGCCACCGTGAAGCGACTTTCTGGATCGTTGAGTGAGTCGAGGGTCTGCTGCCACAACTCCAAGATTTCGACGGTCTGAGAATCTGGTTCATTCTGGGAATACAAGAACCCTCGAATTGTATCCAAAAATTTGTATTGAATATCAATTGCGCGCATTGCTGTGCCATTGGACATGGGCAGGACTTGTTGTAGTGAAGTGTCGTAGGAGACCTGGCTCATGGCCGTGATCGGCGCAGCCAACTCCAAGGGACCAAAATCATCAAACCCAGCCTCGATCAGCGCCAATACAAGTGAGGTTGTGCCCATTTTGAGCATGGTCGCTTTCTCAGACATGTTTGCATCCCCCACGATCACATGTAATCGTCGATACTTCTCCGGGTCAGCGTGTGGTTCGTCGCGCGTGTTAATTATTGGACGTTTCAAGGTAGTTTCTAATCCCACCTCCGCTTCGAAGTAGTCAGCCCTCTGGGAAATTTGAAATTCCTTGACTTGACCTTCCTGGCCGCGTCCAAGTCGGCCTGCACCCGTAAAAATCTGCCTGCTTACAAAGAAAGGAGTGAGTAATCGAACGATATTTGAGAATGGAGTTTGACGGGCCATGAGATAGTTTTCGTGGGTTCCATAGGAGGCACCCTTGTTATCCACATTATTTTTGTACAACTTAATCTGGTTGCCATCAAATTTCGGGGCGTGCATTGCCGCTTGATGCATGACGAGTTCACCCGCTTTGTCCCACAGTGCAGCATCTCGCGGATTGGTGACCTCCGGGCTTGAATACTCTGGGTGGGCGTGATCCACATAGAGCCTGGCACCATTTGTCAAAATTATGTTTTCAAGACCGAGCTCCTGGTCATCGGTTAACTGACTGGGATCAGCATCGGCTCGGCTCTGGTCGAACCCACGAGCATCTCGCAGGGGAGATTCGCGGTCATAATCCCAGCGCGCGTGCAGCCCTTTGTCTAATCCGCTCAGCCGAGCGTATGCGTTTACGATTTGCGAACTCGTCACCATGGCGTTCATGGTGGGGTGTCCGGGCACTGAAATCCCGTATTCGGTTTCAATTCCCATCACACGCTGAACGCTCATGGCCACCTTAAAGATTGAAACGTCACACTGAAATTCATTGTATTAGTGTGACTCGACCGACGCATACAAGTAACGACTATAGGTACTGCCCCGTGTTGGTTGCCGTACTAATCGAACGACCGGGTTCGGAACCCTTCTTACCTTCAATCAAGGTCCGAATGAACACGATCCGCTCGCCCTTCTTGCCTGAGATTCTGGCCCAGTCATCGGGGTTCGTCGTATTCGGCAGGTCCTCGTTTTCTCGGAATTCGTCGATGCACGCATCGAGTAAATGTTGCACTCGAATTCCGCGCTGACCCGAAGCGAGGAAATCTTTAATTGCCGACTTCTTGGCCCGGGCAACGACGTTTTCAATCATTGCTCCCGAATTGAAGTCCTTAAAATACAAGACTTCCTTGTCACCATTGGCGTAGGTGACTTCCAGGAACCGATTCTCGTCAGTTTCTGTATACATGCGCTCGACTGCACGATCGATCATAGATGCGCACGTAGCATCTCTATCCCCATTGTTTTCGGCTAAGTCATTTTCGTGCAGCGGAAGATCAGAGGTGAGGTACTTCGAGAAGATAGCCGCGGCCGATTGCGCATCCGGTCGCTGAATCTTTATTTTCACGTCAAGTCGACCCGGACGCAGAATCGCAGGATCAATCATGTCCTCCCGGTTGCTGGCGCCGATAACAATCACGTTTTCCAGGCTTTCGACCCCGTCAATCTCGCTGAGTAACTGGGGAACGATCGTATTTTCCACGTCACTGCTCACGCCGGTTCCCCGAGTTCGGAATAGTGAATCCATTTCATCGAAAAATACAATTACCGGCATTCCTTCGGATGCTTTTTCCCTTGCTCGTTGAAATACCAATCGAATGTGCCGCTCAGTCTCACCCACATACTTATTCAAGAGTTCGGGTCCCTTGATATTCAAGAAAAAGGATCGACCCTCCCCCATTCCAGTTTTCTCCGAAACCTTGAGGGCTAACGAATTGGCAACGGCTTTCGCGATCAGTGTCTTCCCACAACCCGGTGGACCGTACAGCAATATTCCCTTGGGAGCCTTCAATTTATGTTCGAGAAAAAGCTCGGCATGCAGATACGGCATTTCAACTGCGTCACGGATGGCTTCAATTTGTTCACCGAGCCCACCAATATCTTCGTAGCGAATATCGGGGACTTCTTCGAGTACGAGTTCTTCAACTTCAGCGCGAGCGATTTTCTCCACCGCAACCCCATTGCGCATATCGCACAGCAGAGTGTCCCCCGCACGAAGTTTCGCTTCAATGAGGGGTTGTCCGAGTTTGATTACCCGCTCTTCGTCCGAGTGAGCGACAACAAGTGCTCTATCCCCGTCGATACGTTCCTTGAGAACAACAATTTCACCGGTTTCGTCGTACTCCCGAATGCTGACAATGTTCATTGATTCATTGAGGAGCACTTCACGGCCAAGCACCAGATCGGCGATATCGACGCTTGGACTCACTCCTACTCGCAGTTTCTTGCCCGACGCCATGATGTCTGCGGTGGAATCGTCATGGGCTACCAAAATTGTGGCGAACCCACTTGGTGGTTGCGCTAAACGGTCAACTTCAGTCTTGAGGTCCACGATTTGTTCACGCGCATCACGCAGTGTGGTGATTAGACGCTCATTGTGATCGCGCGCAGCGGCCAACTCACCTTTTACCCGAGTCAAATCCGAGTCTTGCTCCATACCGTCACCGCTCTCTATTGGTGTAAAGACTTAACACGTTGACGAGCCCACACACTGCTCAACCGTTATTGCCACCACACCTTAACCCGGATGGGCACATTTAGCGCGTGTTGAAGCCTCCCGGAAACAATGCGCTCTGGGCAGTGCAGGAGATAGCCTCTATTCAACCTCGTATATTCCGCCCGGGCCGTGGTAGTCCTCACCGTAGGCACCCGGTGCTGGACGGCGCTTGCGGTCAAGGGAAGGGCCGTTCATCAGTCTTGCTGCCACCAGAAACCCCGTGTGTCCATTCATTTTGTGGTCAGGGCGAACCGAGAGGCCATCAAGGTGCCAGGTTCGTAGCAGGCTCTCTTCGGCTCGAGGTTCGGTCCATGAATTACGCACGCGAATTGTTTCCACCAGTCGGGATAGTTGGGTGGTGGTTGCTACGTAGGCCACAAGAGCGCCACCGGGTCGAAGCGATGCCTCGACGACTTCCAGACATTCCCAAGGGGCAAGCATGTCCAACACCACCGAATCGAAAGATCCTGATTCCGGCTTGGATTCGGCCAAGTCGTCAACTTGCAAAGTCCAAGACTGCGGAAATCCACCAAACCACCTGCACACGTTCTCGGTAGCGATCTCGGCAAAGTCTTCACGGCGTTCAATGCTCACGACCGAGCCCGTTGTGCCCGCGCTGCGCAATAGTGAACACGTCAAAGCACCAGAACCCACTCCAGCTTCCAGAATCCGTGAACCTGCACCGATATCGGCCAAGCCAACTATTCGAGCGGCATCCTTTGGGTAAACGACGGCTGCCCCCCTGGGCATAGATAGTACGTAGTCATCAAGTGCTGGTCGCAATACTTGATAGGAGATGGCGCGATCACTATTAATGATGATCCCTTCATGGTGACCAATCATGTCGTTGTGCATGATTTGGCCCCGGTGACTGTGAAACACAGTATCTGCCATCAAAGTAATGGTGTATTTATTTGACTTGGCGTCAATAAGTTGTACTAAATCCCCTTCGCACAGGGGACCTCTCGGCCTGGCACCCACCACAACCGGTTCACGCGATGCGGGCGGGTGAACCGGGCGTTTAGGCATGGGTGGACTTTATCCACGACCTGTTTCAACGTGCCATTAGGCTGCGATTGTGTTTCCGCAATCACTATCACCCTCGCGCAGTGCTGACTTTTTACAGTGTCCACTGTTGTATCGATTCAAAACAATTGACAAATTGCCCGAGAAACCGTCATTGGCTGCGGTTCGTGGGACATTGGTGCACTCGGTTTTGGAGAATTTGTTTGATGCTCCTGCGGGATTGCGCACTTATGAACTTGCGGTCTCGCTCTTCACAAAGGCACTCGAAGATCTAGTTGTGAGCGCGCCGGCAGAAGCAGCCTTAATCTACGAGGCCGCGCAGGGTGGAAAAGAAAAACTAGCAACATCTCAGGAATTGGGTGAAGCGACATTAATTCCGATTCGGCCCATTTTAGAGACCTATTTTTCGATGGAAGACCCCAATCGGCTCGAGCCACACGCTCGCGAGCTCGCTATGAACGTTGAACTCAACGATGGTTTTTCCATTCGTGGATTTATCGACCGTGTCGATCGCACACCCGGTGGAGATATTCGGATCGTTGACTACAAAAGTGGCAAGGCACCAGCACCCCAATACTCGGACAAGGCCCTGTTCCAAATGCGTTTTTACGGACTCGCATGGTGGCGAATCACCGGTCAATTACCTCGTTTGTTGCAACTCATGTATCTGGGTAACGGCAAATTCCTGAAATATGAACCGACCGAGAGTGACCTGCTGAGCACGGAACGAAAAATTCTGGCTCTGCGGAAGTCAATCGCACACAGCGCCGAACTTCAAGTATTCCCGCCTAACCCGACAAAGCTTTGTGGCTGGTGTTCATTTAAACCCCTGTGTCCTGAGTTTGGGGGAACACCGCCGCCACTTCCCGATCCCAGTACGTGGACGTCGGGCAGTTCCTTAGTGGAAGACTCACTCAAAAACTCACTTGAGTCAGTTGTTCACAATCTTCCAGAGTGATTCAACACCGTGTCCATCAAGCGTGTCTAGGACAAACGCACCGGGTACATCGATAGGCGCCATATGCGCCACGGCGACAACCTTAGCTCCCGCGCGAACGGCGGAAAGGGTTCCTGTGGGCGAGTCCTCGATTGCTAGACACTCACGAATGGGTGCCCCAAGAGCCGCTGCAGCGTTGAGGTACGGCTGTGGGTGAGGCTTAGAGTTTTCCACTTCGTCCCCGGCAACTGAAAAGGTGAATTCGCCGACACTTTCACTCATTCGGGCCATGACGGTATCGAGCAAAGATCGCCACGAAGCGGTAACAATTGCAGTCTGAATGTTGAGTTCATGCGCCTGGGTGACCAGCTCATGTGCCCCCGGGCGCCACTCCAGAGGTTCGGAGACGAAAAGTGAAGCAACTTCGTCAAGTAATTCTTGACCAATAATTTCCGAGCGTTGGACGCCGTTTATGTGAAGTTCCATATAGTCGGCAACCCGCTCAAGCGGTCCACCCAAACAGTGATGTTGGTCCTCCACCGTCCACGCGTGCCCGTAGTGGCTCATAATGTTGCGTTCAGCGATGAGCCATAAACGCTCAGACTCGAGGAGGGTTCCATCGAGATCAAGCAATAAGGCAGCTGGTTTAGTCACGGGCAACCTTATTGCGCGAGCCCTGGAGTGCGAGAGTAGGAGGGTGAATGCACACAGTATTGCCTACCGGTTCCAACAAGGCCTTGATCCTGCGCTGACCCCCATTGTGCTGTTACACGGCTTGTCACAGCAGGGTGACTTCTGGCATCCACTGATTGGGGCACTTGGCCCGGACTACACCGTTCTAACGCTCGATTTACGTGGCCATGGAGATTCTCGTGATTTAGTACACGACTACCAGATCTCGACAATCGCACAGGACGTTGTCGAGTTGATATCTCAACTAGGACTTGCACCCGCTTGTGTTGTTGGACACTCATGGGGCGCCGCTGTTGCACTTCACCTCAGCGCCCAGCACGAACAGTTTGTTCGCAGTTGTGTTCTGCTGGACGGCGGCGCGTTCACACCAGCCAATATTCTCGCGTTGGGGTGGGTAACCCTTGATGAATTGCGGCGTGAGCTCACTCCCCCGCCGGGTCCTTTTTCCCAAGCTCAACTGGAGGAGCACTACCTCGCTTGGGTCGAGCCGGAAGAACGGGAAAGTGTCATGAATGCAATAGCTCGGACATATACCCCGATTGGCCAAGACCCAGATAGCGCGTTCGTCACGACAATTGGGGTTGAACGCCACATGCAAGTCTTAGATGCATTTTTTTATTACAACCCTGATGATGATCTCCGAGCGATATCTGTCCCGACGTGGATACTTATTGCCGTTGACCTGCCAAAATCTGAACACGTGAGCAAGAACGATGACTGGGATGCCGTAAAAGCTGGGGTCACGGCCAAAGTTCGCGGAAAATCCAATATCGCATTGCAGCATTGGTACGGTGCTCTCCATGACGTTCCCCTCTACTGGCCCCAACGCGTGGCTTCATTGATTTCCCATGCGGCATCCAAGGAAGGAAATAACTCGAATTGATCGAGTACGACGACCTCCCCGTTTTGGACAACCCGATCTTGCTGTGCGCTTTTGAGGGTTGGAATGACGCCGCCGAAAGCGCCTCTGGTGTAATCAATCACCTACGGGAGATCTGGAATGCCGAGTTGTTGCTGGAACTAGATCCGGAAGAATATTACGACTACCAGGTCAATCGACCACAAATGTACGTAAGCGATGCCGGCGATCGTGGGATTATTTGGCCTGGAACCAAAGTCTTCACAGCACGCGTTCCAGAAATTAAGCGCGACGTGATCTTGGTCGTGGGCAACGAACCCAGCATGAAGTGGCCCTCGTTTATTCGCGAGATTCTTGGGCTTGCAGCCGAGTTGGACGCAAACTTGATTCTGACCTTGGGTGCTCTACTCTCCGACAATCCCCATACGCGACCTGTGCCGGTTTTCGCCTCCTCGAGTGATCCACAGTTAATGAGCGATCTCGACCTGCAAAAGTCCAACTATGAAGGACCGACCGGAATAGTTGGGGTAATTGCCGCCGCATGTGATCAGTTCGGGATTCCAAATGTCTCGTTGTGGGCCTCGGTGCCCCACTATGTCGGCCAGTCGCCATGCCCAAAAGCCACATTGGCGTTAGTCGCGAAAATCGAAGACTTACTCGACCTACCCATTCCTTTGGGTGAACTCACAGAAGACGCCCGCGCGTGGGAGGCAGGTGTTAACGAACTCGCGCAGGAGGACGAGGAAATCGCCGACTACGTTGCTCAATTGGAAGAAGAGCAGGACACCACCGAATTACCCGAGGCTTCTGGCGATGCAATTGCTAAAGAGTTCGAACGGTATTTGCGCAGGCGTGAAAGCTAATAGCTTCTTCGCAACTGCAGGTAGCTTTCGATTGACTCCTGGGTGCTTGGATCAAAGTTCTTCACAAGATCCCTCGACTCGAACGCTTCGGTGATTCCAGTGGCCACTTTCTTTCCCAGTTCCACCCCCCACTGGTCAAATGAGTTAATTCCCCAGATAACACCTTGAACAAATACTGAGTGTTCGTAAAGTGAAATCAACATTCCCAACATGTGAGGTGTCAATTCAGGGAACATGATCACCGTTACTGGGCGATTACCCGGCATCACCTTGTGTGGGACAAGTTCCGCTGGAACACCGCTCTCGGCGAGTTGGTTAGCGTTAAGACCGAGGGACAGGACAGAAGCCTGGGCCAGCGCATTTGCTACCAAGATGTCTTGCTGGTTTCCTAGACCTACCTGTGCGCGCGCAACGACAACAATGTCGCAGGAAACAACGCTGGTCCCTTGGTGCAGCAACTGGTAAAAACTGTGTTGACCATTTGTTCCTGGTTCACCCCAATAGATCGCACTCGTGTTGTAGTCGACACTTTCACCATTTCTTCGGACACTTTTCCCGTTGCTCTCCATGGTGAGCTGTTGCAGGTAGGCGGGGAATCTGGACAAATACTGTGAGTACGGCAGTACAGCGGTTGTCTCAATGTCGAGAAAGTCCCGGTTCCATACCGCGAGCGATCCCATTTGCATCGCGATATTGGTTTCCCATGGTTCCTGTGCGAAGTTGCGGTCAACCGTGTGAAACCCATCAAGCATTGCGGTGAATTGTTCGGGCCCAATTGCGATCATGGTGCTCAGACCGATTGCCGAATCCATTGAGTACCGGCCCCCGACCCAGTCCCAGAATCCAAAAATATTCTTTGGATCAATACCAAATTCCTCCACGGCTTTTTCATTTGTTGATAAAGCAACAAAATGTTTGTCGACGACTGAATCAGAGTTGCCGTCACTGGCAGCCTGTACCCATGCGCGCGCGTGCTGAGCATTTGACATGGTCTCTGCAGTAGTGAAGGTTTTAGAAGCAATAATGAATAATGTGGTTTCGGGCTCGCATAATGTGAGGGTCTCAACCAGATCAGCAGGGTCTACATTTGACACGAAGTGCAGGGAAAGCTGTGGATCGCTATACGCATGTAGTGCCTGATACGCCATTGCCGGCCCAAGATCGGAGCCACCGATCCCAATGTTCACAACGGACTCGATTCGCTTACCGGTGAATCCGACCCACTCACCTGAGCGCACTTTCCGCGCCAGAATGCTCATGCGATCCAAAACATCGTGCACTTGCGGAACTACGTCCACTCCGTCAACTACCAGCTTGGCACTCCTTGGGAGCCGCAGTGCAGTATGTAGAACCGCGCGGTCCTCGGTTGTGTTGACATGAATCCCTGTGAGCATCCGGTCGCGCCACTGCAAAACGCCGCACTGTTCCACCAATTGCTCAAGACTCTTCCAGACTTCCTCGTCAACCCGCTGCCTACTAAAATCTACATCTAAGTCACCAATGCGGCCACGCATCTGGGCTCGGTCTTGGTCAACGAGAACATGAATGGGTTCAATTACTTCACTTCGCTGCGAGAGTAAAGACCATGCAGGAGTCAATGTTGGATCGATCACTCATCTAGTCTTGCACACGAACATGCGTATAGATCACGTATCAGATTTCAACCAATAGAGGGAGCGGTCATGTCAGATCAACCAGACAGCGTCAGTATCGGGATGGTTGGCCTTGGTCGCATGGGCGCGAACCTCAGTCGTCGGGCCGTGGCCGCCGGTCACACTGTCGTGGGATTCGATCGCAACACGGATTTCATTTCCGCACTCAGTGAGTACGAAGTTCAAGGAGCGGAATCATTACAACAGTTGGTCGAAGCGTTGCCTGTCCCACGAACTGTATGGATTATGGTTCCTGCGGGCCCACCGACCCAAAGTGTTGTGGACGAATTAGCAACACTGCTCGAATCTGGTGACACAATTATTGACGGCGGTAACTCCTACTATCGGGACGACATTGCTCACACCGAGCAACTCGCACCCAAAGGAATTGCATTCATTGACGTAGGAACCTCCGGAGGAGTGTGGGGTTTAGAGCGCGGCTACTCCCTCATGATCGGTGGCCCCGAGCAGCAGGTAAACGCTTTGGAACCACTGTGGGATGCGCTGGCACCCGGTATAGAAGCAGAAGCACGCACAAACGACGCTGCGCCATTGTCAATTGCTGAACGTGGATGGCTGCATTGCGGTCCAAGTGGTGCCGGCCACTTCGTGAAAATGGTTCACAACGGAATTGAGTACGCACTTATGGCCGCATATGCCGAAGGTCTCAACATTCTTAAACACGCAAATGTCGGAGCGCAGAGAGCCGGTCATGACGCTGAGACCGCACCTCTCGCACACCCAGAGTTTTATCAATACGACATTGACATCCCAGCGGTTGCCGAAGTGTGGCGACGCGGCTCGGTCATTGGCTCTTGGCTGTTGGATCTCACAGCTTCCGCGCTCGCACAAAGCCCAGAACTCGAAGAGTTTTCTGGCCGCGTCTCCGACTCGGGCGAAGGACGGTGGACGTCCGTAGCTGCCATTGAAGAAGGAGTTCCCGCACCGGTTCTCACTTCAGCGCTGTATTCACGTTTCGCATCGCAGGGAAACGACCAATTCGCCAACCAGATTCTCAGTGCAATGCGCAAAGGGTTCGGTGGGCACGACGAGAAAAAAGACTAAAGATACACGCCCAAAATACTTGCGCATAGATCCTTCACAAGCCCAGGCGCTTCTGAATCGGATCCGCCCGCGTGCACAGTGTCCCGAGCCCAATTGTCAATTGCGTCAAGTGCGCTGGGGGTCTTGAGATCGTCAGACATGACCTCACGTACCCGCTCCAGAACACTTTCTGCCGGGAGACCACAGAGCATCGAGGTTGCAGCGCGCCATAGGTCCAATCGAGCCAAAGCCCCTTCAAGACCTTGTGGTGTCCAGGACCAGTTACTCCGGTAATGGTGCGCGAGCAATGCGAGCCTAATCGCTGCTGGCTCGACGCCATCGTGTCGAAGCGTTGACACGAATACAAGGTTTCCACGGGACTTTGACATTTTATGGCCCTGCCACGACACCATCCCGGAGTGGACATAAAACCTCGCAAAAGGTTCGATTCCGGTAAGGCTTTCAGCTTGAGCGGCACTCATTTCGTGGTGCGGGAATATCAGGTCAGACCCCCCACCCTGCACGTCAATCTGATTCCCCAAATACGTCAGGGCGATTGTCGAACACTCGATATGCCAACCGGGACGTCCATGTCCAAGCACTGTATTCCACGCGGGTTCATCGGGTCGCTCACTTTTCCACAGCAGCGGATCAAGCGGATCGAGTTTGCCTTCGCGCTCAGGATCACCGCCGCGCTCACCAAATATTCCCAGCATCTCTTTTCGCGAAAGGTGCGAGATGGAGCCGAACAGCCGGGAATTCTCGATCTTGAAATAGATATCGCCGTCCAAGGCATAGGTCTTTCCCTGTTCTTGGAGCTCACGCACATGTTGGGCGACTTGAGGGATAGATTCAACCGCACCGATGTAATGCTGCGGTGCGATCACTCCGAGGGCCTGCATATCCTCACGGAACAGAGCTGTCTCCCGATCAGCTACGGCCCGCCAATCTTGACCTGTGGCAACAGCACGTTCCAAGAGAGGTTCGTCGATATCAGTAACATTTTGCACATATTCGACTGCAATCCCGGAATCGAGCCAAGCCCGAATGAGCAGGTCAAATGCGATGTACGTATTCGCATGACCCATATGTGTTGCGTCGTAGGGGGTAATTCCGCATACATATATTTTGGCAACTGCTCCAGGAGCGGTCGGGCGAACGGCTTGGGTTGCCGAATCAAATAGGCGCAAGTCCCTGCCTCTGCCTGGGAGTTGCGGGATTACCGGCTGGGGCCAACTATGCACCCCGTGAGCCTACCGGTCTAAAACACTGGCCACGGGATAGCCGGCCAATCGTCATGTGGTCGGGGGAATCTCTGGCCTTGCAGAAGGTCAACGATCCTTTGGCGCAATTCAACTGATTCACGAGCATCAAGGTATGGATCTATCAATTCATGGAAATCGCCCAAAGTGTTCTGCAGACGCTCTATGTCCATTAGATGGTGGTCAGGAATCTCTTCGTTGGCCCACCCCCACAAAACCGTTCGTAACTTGGGTTCTTCGTTAAAGCACAGTCCGTGATCAATTGCAAAAATTTGACCGGTGGAGTCAGCAAGCACATGCCCGGCTTTTCGATCGGCATTATTTACCACGGCGTCAAATAGAGCCATACGTTGCAGCTGCTCGCTGACTTCATGGGCGAGGGTGACAGGTCTACCTGATTGGTCAATCGCCTGCAATACCGAGCGCCAGCCTTCGGGAACACCGTCTGTGTCAAAAATATTTACCGGTCTAAGTTCGTCGATTTCCTCCACCCACGACTGCACCATTCCGGGCCCCAACGGTCCTTCCTCAATCCAACAGGTTGGTGGAACCAAATGCCATCCTAGAAGGGAATCCATATTTGCCGCGGCTACTTCGCGCCCAGAGAGGGTCTCATTTGGGAAGTCCCATAGGGGTCTTTCCCCAACTACCGGTTTGTAAACAAACAGCGCTTCTGTTGCGTCCTTGCATAGCAGTGATCCATTACTGGCACCGCGAAGTTGACCAATGGGCTCAAGGATTCCACTGGATATTTGCTTAGAAATCTCGCCGCTTGTACCCATTAGCCCTCGGACAAATATGACCTTCAGGGTCGAGTGCCTGCTGGCAGAAAGGACACGGTGGGCGACCTGAATCAGCGACCCTGCGGGTTCGGTCGGCGAATGCCCTTGCATAAGGGGCACTGAGCCACACGCGGAGCGTGTCCGGCCCCTCGTCGCCGTCTTCACCGAGCTCGGGGACTTCTTCGCTTTCCTCGGCGATTGCGTGCGCCTCGATTACGACACATGAACTGCCTTCATCCCAACCGAGGGCCATGGCGCCAACTCGGAATTCTTCCATGAGCGGCATGTCCAATGGCTCTCCATCGAGTAACTCGGGGGGTGCGGATTCTGGGACAACTCCACCCGGGTCACGACTAGCTTGAACCTCGTCCAGTAGTTCGTCGATCCGCTCGGCCAGCACGATTGCTTGTTGTTTTTCAAAAGCAACTGCGCTCAATGCGCCTGCCGACTTAACCTGCAGGTAAAAAGTGCGTTCGCCGGGCATTCCCACCGTTCCCACCACGAAGCGTTCTGGCAGACGGTATTCAAGGATCCTTCTAGTCACCGGAACCACCTCCCACGGGTGCGTCATCTTTGATTTTGTGTGAAACGTTGACGTGTCGACGTGCATCTGCACCACTGCCATTTGAACTCAAAACAAAGGGTCGACCCGGCGTGTAGTTAATGACACTTACCGAGGCCGGGTCAGCACCAATGCGTTGGAATAAATCGAGGTGCATGCCGAGTGCATCAGCGAG
>DKME01000140.1:5012-8785 GCA_002469525.1 Actinobacteria bacterium UBA7422 | reverse complement strand
GCTTTGGGTACACCGTTGGGTTCAAGACCTGGGAGTAGGTGACCTGTGAGTGAATCATCGGAACTTAAATTCGCGGCGAGATACCAATCGTGCCAACCGTGATACCCGCAGAACGCGACCTTGTCTTTCCCACTTGCAGCGCGACCAATACGCACTGCGATCGCGCATGCTTCACCACCACTGCGGGCATAACGCACCATGTCCGCCCACGGGTGCAACTCGATCAACTTCTCGGCGAGGTACACCTCTTCGGGTGCGTTCAGGGTTGACAGGTTTCCTTTAGTCACGGTTTCGTGAACCGCCGCGTCCACTTCTGGTCGGCTGTAACCCAAAATATTGGTGCCAACCCCCATGAGGCCTAGGTCTTTGAACTCACGGCCGTCAAGGTCCCACACACTGCAGCCCTCAGTTCGGTCAAAATATGCGGGCCACCCTTGGGGTAAATACATCTCGGCACGCTTACTCAGAAGCATTGAGCCGCCGGGGATCAGCTTTTTGGCACGTTGCCACAGCTCGGTGCCGGTATTCGGTTGCTGATTCGTCACACTCGAAGTCTATTGGCCGCGGCTTCGCGGCTTGCGTGGAATGATGCAGGGGTGTCGCAATCCCACTTGGTCGCTGCCTTGCAGAATGCGTTGGGATCCGATCGGGTTCTGACCAGCATCGAGGCCATGGCGGGCTACTTGGTCGACTGGACCGGAAATTTCCGCGGGGATGCGCTTGCCGTCGTTCGCCCTTCGACTACCGCGGAAGTGTCCGCACTAATGCGCGTGTGTTCAGAAAATGGCGTTTGCGTGACCGCCCAAGGTGGGAATACGGGTTTGGTTGGTGGGTCTGTGCCACTCGATGGGCTTTTGCTTTCTACTGTTTATCTATGCACCTTCGAAGACTTCGACCCCAACAGTGGGCAAGTGACCGTGGGTTCAGGAGTAACGCTCGCGCAACTGCATGCGTTCGCGGTTGGGCACGATTTAGAATTCGGTGTTGATCTAGCTGCCCGGGACTCGGCAACAATCGGTGGAATGACGGCAACGAACGCTGGTGGAATTCACGTGATTGCTCAGGGCATGATGCGCAAGCAAGTTGTCGGAGTCGAAGCGGTACTTCCCAGCGGTGAAGTGATCTCAACGTTGCGCGGACTGGCAAAAGACAATACGGGTTACGACTTAACGCAATTACTATGCGGATCAGAAGGAACACTGGCCGTGATCACGAAAGTGCGCGTCCAACTGCACCGACCGGTTGCAACACAACTCTTGGTATTCGGCGTCGACTCGATTTCTGCGGCGTTAGATACAGCCGCTGGGTTCATCGGAAATATTTCTGCAGCTGAAGTGATTGACAGAGCAAGTGTTGAATGTGTGCATCGAGTTACAGGGATCTCGGTTCCATTCGATTCCGCCTTCCACCTACTACTCGAAGTTCGCGGTGACTTAGATTTTGAGGCCTTAGCCCAACATGAAGATTTAATCGTCGCGCTTGATGCCACCGACCGTGAAAAGTTATGGGCTCTGCGTGAACGCGTCACCGAAAGTTGTGCCGTCGAACAGGTTGGGGTTTCTCATAAACTCGATGTGAGTTTCCCGCAAAATATTTTGGGGGACGCCTACACGCAGTTGTGTGATCTACTCGATCGTGATGGCGTAACTCAAGTTGTGATCTTCGGGCACCTACTCGACGGGAATTTCCACATATTTTTCACAACCCCAGCAGCGGATCAGGAAATCGAACGCGAAGTCTTGGAACTCGTCGCGCGTTTAGGTGGTTCGATCTCGGCTGAACATGGGATCGGCCGCATGAAGGCCGCCTACCTACACCTGTCCCGCGGTGAATCCGAGATTTCCATGATGAAATCCCTCAAGAGCGCGATCGACCCCCAAGGAATCATGAACCCAGGGGTGCTATTTATATAATCTTGACTATAGATTATATTTTTTATATGAACCCGGATCAAAATCACATGCGAGCAAAGCGCAAGGAACTCGGGTTAACCCAAGCCCAGGTTGCTCGGTTGCTGGGCACCAAACAATCCAACATCAGTGCCTATGAGCGCGGGGTTCTCGAACCAGGCTCGGTAGTTGAGCAACGATTCGCAGCTCTGCTTGCTGTTTCAGTTCAGACTGACACACATAAAGTTCACATTCCAACGTTGGCGTCGCAGTCTGTGGAGCTAAGGGACCTGTTGGATTCACCGCGATTTACCGAGTCAACAACACGAGACTCCTTGATCCTGCGTTCATTGATTGATTCCAACGACAGGTTCGCATCACTCGACGGTTTAGCAGAGCAGCAGCTATTTCTCATGCGGCCTGGACCAACAGGCGAGCATCGCGCCGACGTTGCTTTTGCTGGCTTGGCGGTACACCTCACACGCAAGGCACAACTTCCCAGAGTGCCGAATTGGACTCGAAATCCGCGGTTACATCTGGGTGAAGTGTGGTTCATGGGCCTTGACGAACGCCAGCCCTTAGCACGCGCGATCAGTATTGCCCGCGGTGTACCAGCACTGCGTGCCCGCGGAATTTTTTTGGCAGAATCAAACTTGGAGTCGGTTTAATGTTCGCATCACGTGAAGAAGTCATTGCAGTTCTTACTGAGTTGGGAAGCCGCCTAAGCGCGCAGGGCATTCATGGTGAGATTTACATTGTTGGAGGAACGGCAATGCTGCTCGGATACAACCGGCTCACCGTCACCAAAGACATTGATGCGATATTTACTCCGATTGCAGAAATTGAACGGATCGTTTCGGACATGCATGCCTCTGACCCGTCATTGCCAGTTGATTGGCTCAACTCAAAAGTGTTGCCTTTACTGCCTCGAATAACTGACACAGGTGCGTGGGAGGCGGTAGAAATCGAGGGGCTAAGTGTGAGTGTTGCATCCCCCGAGTTCTTACTGGCCATGAAGGCTCGCGCCAGCCGAGGTCGGCGCGACTTTGAAGACGTTGGCGTTCTTGCGGACATTTTAGAAATCAGAACCCTTGATCAGGTGTGGGAAATCTGCGAACAAGTGTGGGGTTTTGACGTATTCACACCAGAAACACGTGAACTCCTGGCTGAGTATTTAGCCACGCGTGGGATCGAGTAGCAGACCCGCCAGTTCCACTGGGGTCTCGGCAATGGAAACTGCCCCGGCTTCACGCAACTCACTTTCGTCGCCGTAGCCCCACAGCACGCCAATGGTGTCGATCCCGTGTTCTTTTGCGCCGTGCACATCGTGGTGACGGTCACCGATCATGAGTAGGTTGTGGGAAGTCGGGTGCGTGTTGGTGCTTTCTAGAGTGTGCCCGATCACGAGTGATTTTGAATCACGTGAGCCGTCAAGTGCTGCGGCACCAATGAACTCGAAATACTGATCAAGTTCAAAGTGCTGCAAGATCCGGGTTGCTGAATACTCGGGCTTGCTAGTTGCTGTTGCGAGCCGGAAGCCTGCTGTCTGTAGTGAAGTGAGCAGTTCGGGAATCCCGGGATAAACGCTGTTCTCAAACAGTCCAATATCGTGGTAGCGCTCCCGATATTTATCAATTGCTTGAGTCACTTGATCGGAATTCATGTTGAACTCGTTCGCAAAAGTCACTGCCAGCGGCGGACCCAGATAAGACCGCATCGCCTCCCTGTCGGGGTACTGGATCCCTTGGTCTTCTAGCGCGTATTCCAAACAATTCAAGATTCCCGGACCCGCATCTGTCAGCGTGCCGTCAAGGTCAAACAGGATCAGATCAACTTCACGCCCTAGCATGGGGCAATCATGTCAGCCCCGAAAGTGATCGCCCA
>DKME01000140.1:4386-4919 GCA_002469525.1 Actinobacteria bacterium UBA7422 | reverse complement strand
CACGATCGAAGAATTGACCGCACGAGTTCTGGGCGTGGTTCCGTATCGGGCCAACTGCTGTCGGAGTTGGTAAGTAACGACTTCAGCGGCAGCCTGGACAACTGGATCGACTTTGAAGATCCGCGGCCCGACGAAAGCCGCACGCGGCTGATCACTTTGGAAACCCTGCTCACCACGATTCTGGACTACTCACAAACAATCGAGTTTGCGATCGAAACCAAGCACCCCGTGCGCTACGGAAAGTACGTTGAACGTGAGTTATTTGACGTTTTGGAAAGATACGGCCTGACCACGCCGCAAAACGGCAACGAATTTCCACGGGCGCGGGTCATGAGTTTCAGCAAAATGGCCGTGCAACGTTTCAAGAAACTTTCACCACTGACGGAGGTCGTCTACTTGGCGGCGAGATTGCCCAGTCGTTACCGTGACGGTTCTCTGCCAGAAGGGGTCAACATTT
The DNA here is from genome assembly GCA_002469525.1 of Actinobacteria bacterium UBA7422. Classification (GTDB taxonomy): domain Bacteria; phylum Actinomycetota; class Actinomycetes; order S36-B12; family S36-B12; genus UBA4592. The sequence continues at coordinate 4,462 of DKME01000140.1, read as the reverse complement.
CCGGCGTTGACGTACACCTGCTGAAGGAGGATCCAGACTACGTAGCTCGCGCACAATCATGTGGGCACCAGGTGCA
>DKME01000140.1:0-4262 GCA_002469525.1 Actinobacteria bacterium UBA7422 | reverse complement strand
ATCTCACCGTTGAAGCAGGTGTGGTTTTTGGGTTCCTTGGTCCTAATGGTGCCGGTAAGACAACAGCAATCCGCGTCTTCATGGACGAAATTCGATCAAGTTCAGGGTCTGCTTCGATTTTGGGTCACGACGTTCACCAGGACAGCGTGGCGCTTCACCGCAAAGTTGGATACCTGCCCAGCGATCTTGCGCTCTACCCCAACATGACCGGAACCGACCTCCTCCAATTTTTTGCCAACCTTCGCGGGGGTGTTGATTCACAATATGTAAACGCCCTGAGTGAACGCCTTGATGCACAGATGTCGAAGAAAATCGGTGACCTGTCCTCGGGTAATCGACAAAAAATTGGAATCATTCAAGCTTTTATGAGTAACCCCGAGTTCGTAATTTTAGATGAACCAAGTGCGGGCCTTGATCCGTTGATCCAACGCGAACTCCAAGCTCTCATGCGGGAAACCGCAGACGCCGGTGGAACCGTTTTCCTTTCCAGTCACACCCTCAGCGAGGTGCAACGGGTTGCTGATCGTGTCGGCATAATTCGAAACGGAAAACTGATCGCACAAGAATCGATTGCGAGTTTGCGTGCAAAAGGAATTCGAAAAATCGAGATCGAGTTAGCCAGCGAACCTGATCCAAAGATTTTTACCGGAATCCCTGGGATTCGAAGCCTGCTGATCGAGCACAACCGAGTATTCATTGCCTACGAAGGCGCAATGCAAAACCTACTCTCCGTCGTCATGGGTTCATGTGAATTGGTCGACGTTAGCACCAACGAGGCCGACCTCGAAGAAGTTTTCCTGACCTATTACCACGACGAAGCATCGTGACTTTCGCGTGAGCGGCGTCGGTTCGGTCCAGCATTTGAGTTCCAAGCCTTTGAGTTCACTCTACGGGCGCACGGTCATTTCTCGTGGGCGCTCAGTTGCGATTGGTGTAGTTGGGCTTTCGGCACTCTTTGCCTTTGGCATGTTCGTGTATCGCGGTGTTGACATGTCACTGTTTAATAAAATGCCCGCCAGCGTGATGTCGGTAATTGGTATTGGTCCCGAGGCTGATGTCGCATCATTGGCCTATAACGCGATCTTTTCCACCTACGGCGCTCTCATTCTTGGCGGCATGGCGATCATGATCGGATCCGGCGCGATCGCCGGGCGTGAGCGTGATGGAACTATTGGATTACTGCTGGCAAACCCGATCAGTCGCGGCCGACTCGCACTGGAAGGCGCGTTGGCATTGTTGACCCTCTATGTTGCAGCTGCGTTGGTGCTACTTGCTGTTGGCCTCCTCACACCCGTAGCGCTTGACGTCAGTATCAGCGGGCTAAACGTTGTGGCATTTATTGCGCAACTGGTTCTGGGAACGTTGTTCTACGGCTTCTTGGCGCTCGCAGTGGGTGCATGGACCGGCAAGACACAGGTCGCGATCGGGGTGAGTACCGGTGTTTTGATCATTTCTTTCCTTGGTTCAGGCTTGCTGCCACTTATTGCAGGCTGGGAAGAATTGGCCCGAATCTTTCCTTGGTACTACATCAGCGCCGGGGATCCGCTCCGTAACGGTATTGATCTCAGCGCTTTAGCGATTTTGACCAGCGCTAGTGCGCTACTCGTCGCGGTTGCATGGGTAGGTGTTTACCGTCGAGACCTTCGATCCCGTTCGGTGCGCACCCGAATCCTTGATCGCTTGCGAGAGAAACCGCTCACTTCCACACTCGCTGATCGATTTGCCGGGCGAACCTTGGTTTCTAAGATTTGGATCAAGAGCGTTTCAGAGTTTCAAAACCTGACCCTGCTCGTGTCGTTTTTCATGTTTACCCTGATGGGCCTGCTCATGGGCCCGATCTACGCGTACATGCAACCGAACATGGCGCAATTGGGCGAATCATTTCCACCGGAGTTGCTGGCCTTTTTCGGTGGAGGTGACTTGACAAGCGCCGAGGGTTTCTTCCAGCTGGAAACTTTTGGACTGGTCGGCCCAATCGCGATCATGATCGTGACTATCTCAATTGGTGCCAAGGCAATTGCAGGGGAAGAAAACAATCGGACGCTGGGCCTGCTCCTGGCCAACCCACTCTCGCGTGGCCACCTGTTGTCGCAAAAATTGATCGCGATGGTGATCTGGGGATTCGTTGTCGCGCTAGCGACCTTCGCCGGTGTTTCGCTCGCAAGCTTGGTGTCGGGGTTAGGCATGAACTACCTCAATATTTTGGCGGCCTGTGTGAACCTGCTGCTTCTGGGTTACCTATTCGGTGGCGTTGCGTTCATGCTGGGCGCTGCCACAGGCCGCGTCGGTATCGCGATCGGAATCAGTGCAGGATCAGCGATCGTGTTGCAGGTGATTAGTGCGATGGGTGCAATCAACACCGGCTGGTGGGAGAAACTCTCACCCTTCTATTGGTACAGCGGAACCGATCCCCTCAACACTGGATTCACTATCGAAGGAATCGTGATCCTGGTTGTCGCAACAGCGTTAGTAGTGGGCTCAAGTTATCCACTTTTTAACAGACGAGATCTCATCAAGAGTTAATTAGTCTGGCATGCGTCTTGCCAAATGCCTTCGGGCACTTGTGAATCCGAGGGGTAGATTGTCGGGTCGTTCATGTCGGTTGTTCCGCACACGTCATTGCGATCCTTGGGAATCCAAAATTGGCCTTCGGCTTGGAACACCTGAGTCACGGTGACAGCAGTATCTGCATCCGAACCGATCGTTGGGAAAGTCGTGGCCCAACCGTCAAGGCAGGTGAACCCGTCCAGGGAGATCAGAGAAGTATCAGACCCTTCTGCAACAAGACCCTGCGAGATCGCTGCGGAAAGAGCTGCTTCATCACACTCTGCCACGCCGCCGACATTCGGATCGGTTACTGCCTCGTCGCTGCTTGAACAAGCGGATAATCCCAATGAGAGGGCCACAAACGTGAGTAGCGCCGAACCTGTTGCACATACTTTCCTGGACATGATGATTCCTTCCGTAAATTCAGTCGATGAAAATAAATGGTCGGCCGATATCTAAACGATAGCCGTGCGAGGAAGGTTTTCGCGCGTTCAGGTAAGTTTCGGCACTATGGCAAAGAAGAGTCGCGCAGCAGAGTCCGCAGTAATAGAGCTTGAGGGTGAAGTTCCCGTCGTAGGAATGCGCGAGCCATGCCCGTGCGGCTCGGGTCGTCGCTACAAGGCGTGCCACGGACGCGAGGCATCTAAGGCTGTTGCGGCACCGAATCGCCCGTTTCAAGGTTTTGCAAGTGAATGCGACATCGTCGCAATGCGTGAGCTCATCCCGTCAGCCACCGCAGAATTGACGCTGAAGCCAGGCGTTGCGGACGGTCGCAAGGTGACGTTGGCAACGGTGTTACCCATGGCCTATCCGGCTTTGGTCCGCGCGAACGGCGATATTTTGCTGGGACTGCAAGTCAACACGGGTAGCGGCGACCCATCACGCGATCTTGCAAATGCATTGCAGCGCGCATTGGAAGCACCTTTCGGTGAGCCCGTTGGGCTGGAGCGCGTTACAACAGATTCGCCTTCGGCCCAGGAATTTATTGACCAATCTGTTGTCTTAGACGTTGTCGTCCATGACAATTTTGATTTCTGGATGGAACAGGGAACCGACGTAACCGACGAAGTGAAAGCATCCCTCGAGCGCGCTAGCGAGTATGCGAACCCAACAGTGAAGCTTGACTCGATTGATTCGGGCTACTGGACGCAGATGGGTGAGAAAGAGCACCTGCGCTGGATCATGTCCACACCGGAGAACGAACTGCTGAACGCACTTGCTCGGCTGCACGCAGCAGGTGAAGATTCAATCGGACCAGACACCAAGCTGGTCGGCATGTTCCGCGCCCAAGGACTTGTGGTTCCCGTCTGGGATATTCCACTGGGTCGTGGTGCCGCTGCGATCGAAGAACCTACAGCCGAGTTTGGTAAGCGACTTGCTGCTGCACTAGAACTTTCCAAGCCGCTGAGTGATTCCGAGCGTCGAGCCCGTGCGGGTTTGACTTCGCGACAGGTTACTTTGCGCGACGCATAGGAAGCGCCTGATCAAACCTGCCCCGTTTAGGAAGTCGTTGTAGGGGGATCCTCGTGCTTGGTCGTATCTTCGTAGATTTCAACAGCTGAGGTTGGCCAGATTGTGTCGAACTTGTTCTTGCGTGTGCCGCTCCAGGGTGCTGGGACAACATTGAGTGTGTAGGCGAGCTGGTAGGCAACGTATTCGTAGCGAGTTCGAGAGACGGAGAACTGCGCCCATGCGGTCTCGAGATCTACTTCAAC
>DKME01000158.1:3075-3240 GCA_002469525.1 Actinobacteria bacterium UBA7422 | reverse complement strand
ATCCTCGAAACGCAATGTGGATTCAGCAAAGAAGCAACTTCTCAACCACCAAAAAACCAGGCGCAAGCGCATGATTCGCGACGAAGTTGATCGCTCCCTTGTGGACCTGTTAGGACTTTTCCGCGACATTCTGATTGTTCAGCTTGATAGTCCTCTGGAATTGAT
>DKME01000158.1:1046-2944 GCA_002469525.1 Actinobacteria bacterium UBA7422 | reverse complement strand
ATGGTGTCGATCAAAGATCCGAAGCTCGCATCAATCCATGCGAGTATGCAATAAGTGAGTCAGCTGCAGGCTGCAAGTTCACCACTGCATTGATGTCGGGGGATGCGAGTAGTTCGGCGGCAGCGGCAAGCAGATTGTCATAACTGTCACAACCAATATCCAGCCGTGAGGCAACTACCCCAGCGGCATTTGTGGCACTGTTCGCGGCGGCAGTACCAGGCAGCGAGGCCGCCAGTTGATGCAATACCAACAGCCGCTCACACAGTGCATTCAAAGCACCGGCGGCTTCCGAATCGGCGTTTACCAACTCAGCACCAGCATCGGGGTGCACAACGGAAATGCTGCTATTCATATTCACAACTTGCGTGCGAACCGTTGTGTATCGCTTAACGCTCTCGCGACCGATCGCACCTCGTGGCAATGGCGCCGCCGGTGGAACCAGATTCCTCACTACAGGGCGCGCACCAATCCTGCGCCACCGCCGAATGCTCACAAGGGACAGCAATGCGCCACCAGCACTGAGAATCCACAGCCCGGGTGCCGCACTAGCTACGGCCAATGCACCACTGGAGACCGCGACACCACCACCTGCGAGAGCGCCAAAGCGAAGCGACTGCAATCGAGCTTGGTATTTCATCCCGGCGACCTTGGCTGTGGCAAGTTCTTTCTTGTGGGCACGTTCAAGTGTTCGATTGCCTGTTGCCGCGGTGAAGGCGTCAATGACACTGAGTCCCCGTGAAATCCCGGCTTCAACCATTGCAGAGATCTCTGCCGGTGTGCGGGGAGTTTTGCTCACCGATATACCGTAAGGCGCGTGACCTATTCCGCGCCAGCCGGTATCCGTGCGATCACAATTGGCGCGGTGGCTGCAGTACTGATTTCGGGTTGTTCGGGTACCACCGCGACACCGCCAACGGCACCCTCAGGAACATCGAGCCAGCTAACGTCAACGGTCTCAGCCCTTTCCGACTTCTATAGCCAGAACGTGGATTGGCGAAACTGTGGTGACGCCGACTGCACTACGTTTGAAGTTCCCCTGGACTACGACGACCCGCAAGGGCAACGAGTGGAACTATCGATGACCAAGGTGCGTGCACGCGGGGAGTCGATCGGTTCACTTTTTGTAAATCCCGGAGGACCAGGTGGAAGTGCTTTCGAGTACGCCAAGGCGGCTGATTTCATTGTGTCCGACCAAATCCGGGACGTTTTTGACGTCGTGGGTGTTGACCCAAGGGGTGTTGGACAGAGTGACACGATTCGTTGCTTAACCGACGAACAGATCGACGCGCAAATTGCAGCAGACAGCACACCGGATACAGATTTAGAAGAAAGCCGTCTGATTCTTGACGCCGGCTTCATCGGGCAGGCGTGCAAGAACAAGGACAACCCGCTAATCGCTCACATGTCAACGGTGGAAGTGGCCAAGGACATGGACATTGCTCGAGCACTTGTTGGTGACCCCGTCATGAACCTGTTGGGCAAGAGTTATGGGACCGCGATCGGTACGACCTACATCCAGCTCTTCCCCGATCGAGTCGGTCGCATGGTTCTTGACGGGGTTCTCCCAACCAACTTGAACCAACTCGAAGTCACGAAAGGTCAGGCGGAGGAATTCGAAGTGCTGCTTCGCTATTTTGTGGAGGACTGTTTGGAACAAAGTGACTGTCCGCTCACAGGGAGCGTTGACCAAGGCGTGCAACAAATCCAGCAGTTCCTCAAGGATCTCGACTCCAATCCGCTTGTTGGGGAGAACCAGCGTGAATTGACAGAAGGACTAGCAACTTTCGCGATAGTTAGCTACCTCTACTTCCCCCGTTACGACTTTCCAGATTTGAGAGCGGGGCTCAACGCAGCAATGTCGAACGGGGATCCGAACCCATTACTGAAGCTCCTTGACC
>DKME01000158.1:0-988 GCA_002469525.1 Actinobacteria bacterium UBA7422 | reverse complement strand
TACGCCGTTTCCTGCCTCGACCTTCCTGTTACTCAAAGCATTGACGAGATTCGGGACTTTGTAAACGAACTTGCTATCAGCGCACCGACTTTTGGTGAGGCAATCGGTTGGGGGGTGCTCGCCTGCAAGGACTGGCCGTATTCGTCGGATCAACGGATCGAAGTCACGCCAAATATCTCAGCTCCGGTAATGCTGGTTGCAACAGAAAACGACCCGGCAACCCCAGTTCAATGGGCGGAGCAAGTAGCGAAGCAGATGGAAAATGCAGAGCTTGTGATTTGGCAGGGGGGATACAACCACACCGCCTACCTCGAGGACAGTGATTGTGTCACCGACCGTGTCAACGCTTATCTGCTTGAAGGAGCGATCTCACCGGGAACCACAACCACCTGCAAGTGAGCATACCCCCAAGGGGTATAGTGAAGCCATGAATCCTGGTTATTCCGACGACAAAGTTGCGGTACTTAAGCGCCTGAAGCGCATTGAAGGTCAGGTCCGTGGGATCGAGCGCATGGTCGAGGAAGACACCTACTGCATTGACGTTCTTACCCAAGTTTCAGCAGCCACCAAGGCCCTTCAGTCCGTTGCGATCCTGCTCATGGGTGACCACCTCCAGCATTGCGTCGCCGACGCACTGAGTGAAGGCGGGGAAAACGCCACCCTCAAAATCAAAGAAGCCCAACAAGCAATTGAACGACTAGTTAAGAGCTAGGCAAATGAAGGTAGAAGCAATGACAAACACAACAATCAATGTTGACGGCATGACCTGTGCCCATTGTGTCAATGCGGTCACCGAAGAACTCTCAAAAATCAATGGGGTGACCAGCGTGAACATTGATCTGCACGAAGGTGAAGTTTCACCGGTTCACATCACCAGTGACAACGAAATCAGTGACGCTGAGATCACCGCAGCAGTTGAAGAAGCGGGCTACACAATCGTCCCAGCATGACAACAACCCAAGCGCCCGTAGTCCTTGAGCTAGGTGGT
>DKME01000057.1 GCA_002469525.1 Actinobacteria bacterium UBA7422 | reverse complement strand
TGCGAAGGCGACGTTTTCAAAGACGCTCTTGTTGGGGAGTAACCGGAAGTCTTGGAAGACCGTGCCAATTTCGCGTCGCAGTGCAGGTATCTTCCAATTTGAGAGTCGGCTCAAATCTTTACCCAGAACCCACACGTTTCCAGAAGTTGGTCGTTCCTCGCGCAGCACTAGCCGAAGAAAGGTGGACTTGCCCGAACCTGAAGGTCCAACGAGAAAGACGAACTCACCTTTTTCAATTTCAAGGGATGCGTCTTCTAGGGCAGGGCGGGCTTGATTTGCGTACAGCTTGGTCACGGTATCGAACAGGATCACTGCGCGGCACTCCGTTTCAGTTGGGAAGAGTTCAGATGCTGACTGGCAGTCTAAGCGGAAGGGGCCGAAATGGGTGTTTACGGCGTGGCCGAATTGGTCTTTCTCCACCTGATTCCAGCCTGAACCAGCTCATCAATTTCACCATCGAGGACCGCACCGGTATTGCCCGTTTCCTCGTTGGTGCGCAAATCTTTCACCATTTGGTAAGGGTGCAGGACGTAGGAACGCATCTGATTCCCCCATGAGCCACCCGAATCGTCCTTCAGCGCGTCCATTTTGGCCCGTTCCACATCCCTTTGGTTCGCGAGTAGTTTTGCCTGAAGAACCACCATTGCGGTTGCCTTGTTTTGGATTTGGGAGCGCTCGTTCTGGCAGGAGACAACGATCCCGGTTGGAATATGGGTCAGGCGCACGGCCGAATCGGTTGTGTTCACACCCTGCCCACCAGGACCACTTGACCGATACACGTCAACCCGCAAATCGTCGTCGGGGATATCAACACTCTCGGCCTGTTCCAAGACGGGAATCACTTCTACGTCGGCGAATGAAGTTTGACGCCGACTCTGGTTGTCAAATGGCGATATGCGCACAAGCCTGTGGGTTCCTTGTTCAACTGAGAGGGTTCCATACGCATATGGTGCTTTCACGGAAAATGTCGCGGACTTGATTCCGGCTTCTTCAGCGTAGGAAGTGTCGTAAACCTCGTAGGTCCAGTCGTGCCGCTCGCAATAACGCGTGTACATGCGTAACAGCATTTCGGCCCAGTCCGCTGCGTCAACTCCCCCGGCACCGGATCGAATCGTGATTAACGCTTCGCGATCGTCGTATTCCCCGGAGAGAAGCGTGCGGATTTCAAGTTCACCGACAACAGCTTCAAGTGCTTTCAATTCATTTATAGCGTCGTCGAGGGAGTCTTGATCTCCCGCATCTTCGGCGAGTTCAAAAAGCACCGGCAGGTCAGCGTCTCGGCTTTGGACTGATTCAAATTTACGGAGTTCGCTTTGAATAGATGAAAGCTTCGAGGTGACCCGTTGGGCATTAGCTTGGTCGTCCCATAAATTCGGCACCGAAGCCTCGGTCTCAAGCTCGGTGATTTTTTCCTTCATGCGTGGCACGTCAAGTACCGTTCCGATACTGCTCACTTTGGTCGCTAATTCATTCAATCGTTCTTGAATTTCGAGTGAGGGCACGGTAGAACTTTACGAGTTCATGATTTTCCGATGTTTTACGGGGCGTAATCCAGTCGGGCCGATGCACTCACTTGAACTGGATCAAACGGCAGAGCGTCAAAGAAGGTCAAGTGCAATGGCGCCGTCAAGGTGACGCGAATAGATCTGCCGTCGGGTTCAACAGCGATCCCAGTGAGTGCGGTGTCTGAATCCGCAGTCATAGCAGCCGCGTAAGTTTTTGCAATTTCTTGGGCCTGGCTCGAATTGAGTCGAGTCGATCGTGTCGCACCCACTTCGTAGTACTCCTCAAGGTCAATTCCTTGAGCACCCGCCAAAGCAATGGAGTCAGCGACCGACTGCAGTTCACGCTGCTGAATAAATGCGCTCGCGCTATCGGTGATCACCGCGAGTGCCAGCAAACACACACCGATCATTCCAATGCCGAGCAGCATGATGCTGCCTTCGTCATTTTTCATGAGATTCCCGCTTCACGGTATTTGTCAACGAGCAAGGTCGCACTAGAGGTGATGGGTATCGTGACAAGATCCGTTGAACCCCAGCGAGGCACAAACGGCAGTGGCACTTGGCTTGTGATTTCTACCGAAACTTTTCCACCAGGGGTCAAACAGGTGAAGTGTTCACATGTGATCGATATTTCAGGAATTGATTCGGTGAGTCCGTGATCGCTGAACGCTAGTTTCGCGGCGACGACGGCTCGTTGACTGCCGGAGGTGCCTGCGGTACTTGTGACGAATGCTCGGACACTTTCCCTCGCTGCCTGATTTGACGCGAATTGAGCAGCGTTCAGAGTGAGAACTGTGATCGCTATATATATGAGGGGCAAAATAATTGCTACGGCTACGACAATGAACTCGATCGATGCGCTGCCTGCCTCTCCGTCATTCGGCAAGCGCATGACCCGTTAGCTTCATTGAGGTTGGACCATAGAAACCGATGAGAGGTAGCTCTGTTTCAACAACCATGGCAAACATTTCGTTTTCCCCTTCTGTCACTTGGGAGGCCGTAATGCTGTGAACGGCTGCCCCAGCGATGTTGCTTTCTAAGATTGACCGGGTTCGAGATTCGGCCCGGGCCAGATCTCCATCGGCGAGTGCAGCCACGCGGGCTCCTTCAATTGCCGCGCTCGTGACAACACTTCGCACGTGAATCGCCAGCATTAATTGCAGGACGGCCAATGCAACTAACATGAGTAGCGGCGCTACAAGGGCGAATTCGACGCTCGCATTTCCGTCTTCACTAGCCAGTCGATCATGGACGTTACGCCGAGACACTCGAGATCGCACGATCCAAGATTCCCGTGAGTTGGTCGTCAGCGATCAGCCAAATGGCTGTCACAAGCCCAGCGGTCATCACGGCAACAAGCACCCAACCGGGGACGTCTCCTCTGTCGTTAGCCAACCTGTGAAACAGTTTTCCTAGCATCAGTTCGATTTTCATGTCGTACCTTCCTTTGTTGTTGTGATTCACGAATTTCTTGGATCTAAGGAACGAGCACCTCAAGTCCACGCATGGCCGGAAACAATGCGATCACGATTACCGTCGGGAGAATCAAAAAGACAACAGGGACGAGCATGACCGTGTCTTTCTTGCCTGCGAGTTCAATGAGTTGTTGTCGCTGTTCATTTCTGGCGTCCGCGGCTTGAGCTCGCAGTACTCCACTGAGGGGAGTTCCGCGTTCAATAGCGATTACCAGGCCTGACACGAATCGCTCCACCGATCGCGATCCAGTTCGCTCGGACATGGCAAGTAGCGAATCTGTAAATGAACTCCCAGCCTTTATGTCCGCCACGCAGGTCTGTAATTCACTTGCAAGATCACCGTGTCCCAAATTGGATATTCGGGTGAGCGCGGCGAGAGATGTTTCTCCAGCCGTGACCGAAAACGC
>DKME01000174.1:1651-2748 GCA_002469525.1 Actinobacteria bacterium UBA7422 | reverse complement strand
CGCTTCTCGCCTACTGGCTATTGCAGAAGTACCTAATCTCTTCTCCGATTATTTACATTCCACTCGTGATCATCGGTTGGTACTTGTGTTACAAGAGCGGTGTTCACGCAACGGTCGCTGGTGTGGCATTCGGATTCCTAACCCGCGTCCGCTTGGATCCCGGCGAGAAAAAGTCGCCCGCGGACAACTTGATTCACATTATTCACCCGATCAGTGCCGGCTTCGCTATTCCAGTATTTGCACTCTTTGCCGCTGGGGTTGATTTGCGAGCCACCGGAATCATTGAACCACTTCAATCACCCATCGCACTGGGAATCATGATCGGCTTGGTGCTTGGAAAGCCAATTGGAATTGTTGGCATGGCGTGGATCATGGCCCGATTCACTCGCGCAAGTTTGAGCCCTGGGATTGCTTGGCGTGACGTCACGGCTGTCGGTTTCTTGGCCGGCGTCGGTTTCACCGTGGCACTTCTCATCAGCGAACTGGGCTACGCGGATAACGAGCTTTACTTGGAGAGCGCAAAGATTGCGGTTCTTGCTGCTTCCGTAATTGCGGCCGTGATCGCAGCCTTCATGCTGCTCTCACGGGGTAGGCACTACGCCCGGTTGGCTTTGATCGAGGATGCCGACAGCAACAACGACGGTATTCCAGACGTGTATCAGCAGGGTGACCCGCAATCAAGCCCTGATCCGCGGTAGCCTTCAGACTCAGACGTGGTTTGGGAAGGGGTACAAAGTGTCATCGCAGTCTCAGCAGCAGAGCTTGAAGCAACTATTTGCGAATACGATCACCGACGGCAAACGACTTCTTACCGCACAGGTAAACCTAACGACCACCGAACTTTCTACCTCCAGCAAAGTTATTGGTCAGATTTCGCTCCTTGCCGTTATCGCGATCTCGCTATTGTCAATCGGCGGCCTGTTTATTCTGATCACGGTCGCCTACGCCTTAGTCGCACTCGGGCTTCCTGTTTGGGCTGGTTTCTTAATTGTTGCTGCGCTACTTTTCCTCGCGGCCGGAACTCTGGGACTCGTAATCAAAGCAAAGAGCAAGGATGTCAAGGCCCCGGCCCTAGCAAGCGCTGAATGGAAAAAGAC
>DKME01000174.1:0-1519 GCA_002469525.1 Actinobacteria bacterium UBA7422 | reverse complement strand
GAAATGGGATCTGGCCCTGCCATTCTGCTCTTGCACGGTTTCCCCAGTTTCTGGTGGACGTGGCGCGAACTCATTGCGCCACTGGCCGAGTCTGGCTATCGAGTTATCGCCATGGATCTGCGCGGATACGGAGGTTCAGATCACCCTCCACAGGGATACGACCCGACGACACTGGCGCGTGACTGCGTAAGCGTAATTCGCTCATTGGGTGAGGTGCGAGCAACAGTAATTGGGCACGGAATTGGCTCGGTAATCGGATGGACCATGGCGGCGCAAAGCCCCGAAGCAGTGGCCGCGCTCGTGAGTGTGACCGGTGCACACCCGAAAATCTTGCGAAACTCGCTACTTCGCAACAGCGCTCAGCGCTCGGGATTCACCTACTTGGCCAGACTCCAATTGCCATTTGTTCCCGAGCGGTACTACACGAAAAACAGTGGGGTCAATATCGGTCGATTCTTTGAAAAATTCTCACATGATCCTTCTTGGTTAAGCCCGGAAGTCCGCAGCACTTTCCAAGCCGCTTACCAAAACTGGCCAACAGCGCACACGGCGATCGAATTTCACCGCTGGGCAATTCGATCGCTTTACCGAAGTGATGGTCGCAGGTTCCAGGAATCACTTGCCCGACCGATAGCCGCACCCGTTCTCGATATTTTCGGTGAATACGACCCCATGATTTCGAGTGATGAAATTGACAACTCGTCGATGGTGGACGGAGATTATGCCCGCGAGTTAATGCCCACCGGCCATTTTCCGCATGAAGAAAATCCACGCGCCTTTACTGACCTCCTCCTCCCCTGGTTGCGGAAGTACGCAACACAATAATGAANNAACGAATTCCAATATGCAAGCACGCGATCGACTCGGACGGCCATTGCGTGGGGAGCGGATCTCAAGGGATACTTTTCCCCAAGTTCCAGAACGAGCTGCTATTTCGACACGACAGGCATGGAATGAAATAACCGAATATCGCGCACAGGGTTTGCCATTTCACGTCCACGAAGTCGCCGAGCAAAGGTGGCGCTGCGCACCCACGGTAGAACGGGACTTCTGGCGAGCGTGCGCGCAAATGGGTGCAGCGCTCACCCACCAGGCACGCGGCAACGAGATCGGAGCTAAGGCTTTGTCCGTGCGAGCGTTAGCAACCCTTGAATCAACGTCCTTCCGCCCTATAGAGATCAATCCCATTGAGCTTAATTCCTTCTTTACCGGAATGCTGGGTTCGTGAAGTCTCCCAAACGATTAATCCTCGTTACATTTGATCAGCTGTCTCGATCACACGGGGCACTTGGCACTGCCCACCCAGCAACTGACCACATTGTTTTCATTGAAAGCGAAGACATGATCAAGGCACGGCGTTGGCATGCCCAGAGACTGTTCTTCATGCTCTCATGTGCCCAACACTTGGCCACTGAACTTCAGGACGACGGTTTTCACGTTACGACAATTCAAGCGGCAAACATTCACACTGGGATTGCTGAACTTACCGCTGCTTATCCTGGGGTCCCGGTAGTCAGTA
>DKME01000006.1 GCA_002469525.1 Actinobacteria bacterium UBA7422 | reverse complement strand
GCGGAGCGACGACGTTTGCAAGCAGAAGTCCTGACCGGGATTATTCCCAACATTGCCGACATAAGGCGTTCTGGTTGTGCGGTCGTTGACCTCTGTTGGCTTGCGAGCGGAGTAATTGACGCATACTTTGAAATAGGTTTAAACCCTTGGGATTATTCCGCCGGTGCGTTAATCGTTGAACTCGCCGGTGGGCGAGTGACTGCGCCGATTGACGGTGATTTGGGCAAGCTGCTGGTGGCAAGCGTTCCGGCGATTTTTAACGACTTTTCGCAACTTGTTCAAGATGCTGGCGCGCATGAATTGTTACTCAAGGAGTCGCAAGTCTCTTAGATACCACTCCGCGTTTCGTCTATAAATAGCAGCGGAGGGCTCAATGTCTGTATCGGAAATTACGTTTTCAGTAATTTGGGCCGGAACGCCGAGTGCACGCGCGTGAGGTGGGACATTCTTGTTGTTGCCAACAAGGGCGCAAGCCCCGACGAGCGACGTGGGGCCCACAACAGCATTGTGTAAGACAACGGCATGTGACCCGATCAGTGACCCAGATTCGATTCGACATCCTTCAAGATGCACTCCGTGGCCAACGACACAGTTGTCTCCCACGTAGGTGTCATACGACGAGGTGCAGTGAATTACCGAACCGTCTTGAATTGATGTACCGGAGCCGATCAAAATCTTCCCGTGATCTGCGCGGAGAATCGCACCGGGCCAAATACTTGAGTGGGGTCCAACACTAACGTCGCCAATCACGACAGCATCGGGGTGGACAAAAGCACTTGGATCAATAATTGGAGTCTTGTCTCCAAGTGCGTAGATAGGCATGATCGTTCACTCACTTTCAGGTTCGGCATCGCTGGCTTCCTGCGCCAAGGTACCCAACTGCGCGAGGTGAAACTCCATGAGGCACAATCTGCGCTCACGCTGCTTGAGAAATCGAGAGCGCCGCTGAATACATGGGAATGAGGCACAATGGCTACCGATTACGACGCCCCTCGCAAGACTGACGAGGAGCTCGCGGAAGACAGTCTTGAGGAACTCAAAGCCCAGCGGGCCGAAAAAGCTTCTTCGCCCGTTGATGTCGACGAAGCAGAGTTGGCTGAATCCATTGAACTACCTGGTGCGGATCTATCCGGCGAAAACTTGTCCGTCGAGGTTGTTCCCAAGCAGACCGACGAGTTCACGTGCATGTCGTGTTTCTTGGTTCACCATCAAAGCCAGTTTGACCATGAAGGTAAATCAGGTCCGATTTGTAAAGAGTGCGCTTAGCCCCTCTTAGCAAGGAATCTGAAAACTGCCACTTCGACTACAGCAGCGCTCGCTGCGGTTACGGCGGCCCACGCGAGGGCAGATCCAAGTTTAACGTGCGTGTCTTGGGATTTTGGTGCTGTGTGACCTGTGATCGATCGGTAACTTGTATCCAGTGCTTTGCGCACAACCCACGTAGCTCCAATTGTGGCTAACGGAGCGAGTACGTGAATGACAAGATTGTTCTCAACGGCATTTTCATCTGAACCTGACATACCACTTGTTTACCATCGCTTAAATGGTCATGGCGTTGTGGGTCCCTAGTCGGGTCCCTGAGCTTTGCTAATAGCTTGCATAAGTTCATGTGGTTTTCGGCTAGACAGGCACCACGTTCCATGAGGGTCACTAGGGTCGATAATGGCAAGTTCAATAACAGGCAACTGGCCTTTGCTGATTCGAAATGCGGTATCTGAACGTGTGCCTCTCTCAAGTTGCTCTCGCTCAAGGTCGCTTAATTCATGAACATTACCGATCAGAGAAACGTCAATGGCGGCCCGTCCTGCGAGAAGGAAGTAACCACTTTCCCTTCGTTCCACACCAATATACGGTGCCGATGCAATTGCGACAAGGAGATATATGGCACTCACCATTATGCCGAGGGCTATTCCTGCCACTGTTCCGAAAGCTGCTGAGTAGGCAACGCCAACCATCAGGAAGAGGCCAATCCCTAGGAGAATCATTGTCAGACCGGGTAGTAGTCGCTCGCGATACAGCATGCTCGGAGTATGGTGCATGCGTCATGTCTATAAAAACACTGGCATTTGCCATTCCCGAAGGTGCCAGCATTCCAGAGCGAGCACCGCAAGCCCCCCAAATGGGCGAATCGATCCCATCTCACTTCAAGTCTTGTTTTGGTTGTGGCGAGGAGCACGAAACTGGTCTACATATGCAGATGACTGCCGGGGTTGGGCTGACAATCAAAGGAACCTTCACGGTGACTTCACACCACCAAGGTGCACCAGGACTTGCGCACGGTGGGCTTCTCAGCGCCGCAATCGACGAAGTGTTGGGTTCGTTGAATTGGCTGCTCGGTGATCCAGCAGTTACAGGTCGCCTGGAATGCGAATTCCGCACCCCTGTTCCAGTCGGTTCGATTCTGCACATTCAGGCTGAGATTTTGGGAAAGGAACGACGCAAAGTCTATGCGGTTGCCACAGCGAGACTCAATTCCCAAGACGGGCCTATCGCGGTGGTAGCGAGTGCAATTTTCATACAAGTCACCGCCGAACACTTCCGTCGTAACGGCGATCGTTCAGCTATGAAAGCCGCTATGCCGGGTTCATCAGATTTTGAGGTGAATCCATGACCAAAGAGGTGCTGATTCAACGACTTGACCCCGATCTGCCGCTACCAAGCTATGAG
>DKME01000135.1 GCA_002469525.1 Actinobacteria bacterium UBA7422 | reverse complement strand
GCTGCGGCGAAGTCGGTGCGTCGTGTCTAGCGCGCAGGTCAGTGTGATCTTGATCGGGTATAACGACGCGGAGCGCATCGCAATTGCCCTTAATTCACTACGTGATCAGTCTTTCCGCGATATTGAAATCATTGCGGTCGACGACTGCTCAACGGATTCCAGCGTCGAGGTGTTGCAATCCGCAGCTGAGCTTGACCCGCGGATCAAGGTCGAGGTGCTTTCCAGTAACTCTGGTGGTTGCAGTGCCCCGCGCAATCGCGGAATCGAACTAGCAACGGCTCCGTTCATCATGTTCTGTGACTCGGATGACACCTATGACCGGCACGCGGTTCGCAATTTGCATTCAGCGGTCACGAGCATGGAAGCAGATCTTGTCGTCGGTGCGGCCAAACGAATTGTGTTAAATACCGGCGAGGAAAAGATATGGCGACCGGAGTTGCACGCAACCGTGCAGGTATTCCAAGGCTTACGGGCAGAACCGGGTTTGCTATTTGACACCATTTCGGTAAACAAGATTTACCGCGCTGAGTTCTTGCGTGAAAACGGAATCGAGTTCCCCTCGGGCTTGCTCTTTGAAGACCAACTCTTCACGCTCAAGTGTTTCCTTGCAGCTTCACGGATCGGGGTGATCCCTGAAGTGGTCTATAACTGGAATGTTGAGCGCGGCACCGAAGACGGCTCGATCACCCAGTCTCGGCGCGAGCTACGCAATGTCAGTGACCGGATTGCTATCAACCAACTCATGGATGCGCAGTTGCAGTCTCAACCAGACTTAGTCCACGCAAAAAACCAGAAGTTCCTCCAACACGAACTCTCGCTGTACCTCACAACTCTCTTCGGACTAGAGGAGGGCGAGTCTGGTGACCTAGTTGAAGCACTATCGGCATATATCCGCACAATTCCCATTGAAGACTTCGATGCTCTGCGACCTGGGATACGAGTCGCGACCTACTACCTGCTCACCGGCGATCAAGTTAAAATGCGTGAAGCGTTGTGGTGGGAAAAAGGTGGAGCATTTATCAACACCACACTGGTGGGCTCGAAACGGGAACTGTGGTCGGGTGAGATCGTGGAACTCTTGGGCCGACCAGCATCCTGGTGGCTTAACATTCGCGACTTGCACTTAACGTTGATTCCGTTCGACCAACGCCGGTATTTTGCGAATTTGACTGCACTGGTGGGGACTAATGACTGGCAGATTGACATTGTGGACTTCGCCCGTGACCTACCAGCAGACACCCAGGTGCAGGTTCTCTTACGCGAAAACAAGACGGGCGCTCTCATCGCGTTCAGTGGCGTGCCCGTTGATTCTGTTGCGGGAACTAAGGCCTTTCGGGTTAATCTTGAATCGTCAAATTCCCAATTGATCCAAGATCGTGGAATAAACTCCGGTGAGCACGGAGTTGTACAAGTCCAGATCACGTGCACACTCGGTGTCAATCGAACTGAACTACATATCGGAGCGGGGGAAGCCTTTCCAGTTTTGTCAATCACTCGCCACGCATCCCTTGATTGTGCGGACAAAATTGAATTTCAGGTTCAACAAGATCGGCGAGTACGTTGGCGTGCAACAGGTTCAGCCAGATCCTTTATGGGTGCTGTGCGAAAACTTCGACGCTCGCGAGGTAAAAAGTCGATTCCCTCGTACCTGCCGCTCGTGAAAGTCCCCGATCGCCCGACCGTGATCTTCGCCCCTGCTGAATTGCCCACATTTGATACCCGGCTGAATCGTTTTGATACTCAGGCCTGGATCAACGAACTTGGAACCAGCGTGTATCTACTTGTTCCCAGAGAGACCTTTACGCCCACCCCGCAACGTTCACGTTTTGCCTATCGGAGTCTGTCGGCGTCCCAACATAGGGCGGCTTTGGCAATTGCCGACATAGTGATCACTGATCGCCCTGAATTGATCGATGATCCTCGAGCGATTGGTTTTCGTAGAGACCTCGGGGCAGCGCGCTATTTGCTCCCTCCACTTGATCCAGCAGTGTCGAATGTCGAAGTCATTAAGGACCAGCAGGTGCTGCACGAACGTGTGCGGGAACGACTGGGGGTTGCGACATGAAACCAGTTGTGATCCTGGCCAACAATGTGGAGGAACTTGGGGGAGCGCAAGTTGTTGTTCACGCGCTTGCTGAGCTATTCAGAGTGAACGGGCACGACTGCACCCTTGTCGGTGTGACGCCTTTTGCGCAGCCGCATGATTTCGGTGACGTGGAAACAATTGCACTGATGCCACGTATGTGGCCACTCGCCGTTGCCGGGGACGAAGCCAATACAGAAAGCAGAGCGCAATTGCGGGCTGCCGCTGTGAACAATCTCGTGGTGCTGCTGGAGGCTCGTGAACCTGGGTTCGTCATTGCCGCGCAACTCTGGTCACTTGAGATCCTGCTCGACGCTATGAAGCAGGTCCACCGCCAGGGCGAGTGGCGAATCGTCGGTCAGTATCACGGGGCGTTCTCTGCCGCGGCGAGAGGCCGCGATCTCAAGCGTGCATTGAGATCGGCCCCTTTGTGTGATGAATTTGCTGTCCTTACCCACGAGGATGCACAAGCTTTTGCGGACTGTGGGCTCACCAACATGATCGTGATGGGTAATCCAAGAACCTGGTCACCGTCACCCGAGTTCGCTCGTGCGCC
>DKME01000048.1:8560-9626 GCA_002469525.1 Actinobacteria bacterium UBA7422 | reverse complement strand
ACACAAGAGGCGGATCAATATTCAACAGCGGATCAATGCCTCGAGTAGAGCGCCACCGTTTGGAGCAAATCCCAACTCCACTGAGCCATCACTGAGTTCCCCGAGAAACCGCATGCCTACCCCGCTTGGAAGGCGTCGACCAACAGGACCTACACCGTTGTCGGTGACGCGAAGTCGGTATCTGTTTGGAATGTCAGTCGAACCATCTTCGAGGTCGATATCAACTATGGTTGCGAGCCCGTGACGCACGGAATTGGTCACACACTCCTACAGCACTATGAACAACACGCTCTGCTGTACTGGCGACAAGTCCACCACTTTATTGGTGAAATTTTTGGTTATGACGGGGGACCACTCTTCTTTCAATTTATCCATTTTTTCTGAGAGTGACACGACTTGTTGTTCGAGGAATTCTTGCTTGGCTTCAGAGATAATTCTTTGGATTTTCTCTTCAAGATCAATGGGATCAAACTGGGTGGCTTCCGAATATCCGATGCGCCAACTAACTCGGCTCACTAATACAACAACTCTAGTGTGAAAGTGAACTTAGAATGTTCGCATTGGAACGACGTAGGCGAGGCCAGTTGTACCATAATTGTCGTTCCACACGCCTGTTGCGCGCCAGCTAACGGCCCTATTTGAGGCACTGCCGGGGTCAGAAGTCCATAGATCCAATCCGTCAATGCCCAGCAGGGTTGCTTGCTCTACGGCTGTAGTGACCTCGACTGTGCTTCCAACGAACCAGTCGCTCATACCCCCAGCGGTACTTGCCCGCACACTGCTCAACAATCCCCCTAGACAACTATTTCTTGACAAATGCGACTGCCACTCACCACTGGACATATCTGGCCCCCACGCTTCTAAATAGTTATTCGCTGGTGAGCACAATTGTCCATAAGAGACTGCTCCCGCCTCAAGAGTGGTGCATTCATCCCTCAGAGACTCACCACAAGGAAAGCCTTTGGTATCCACGTAAATGATTGTGCCGCCACCTGGACCTATGTCTCCAACCTGGCACTCACCACCTTCAGCACAGGCCGTTTCTTCGACGGTTGCCTCGACGGTT
>DKME01000048.1:767-8477 GCA_002469525.1 Actinobacteria bacterium UBA7422 | reverse complement strand
TGGCAGTGGGACTGGGATCTGAGGTCGTGGTTCCCGCACGATCACCGGTCGGGATCACTCCGGCAAGGATCACACCAGCGACCAGCACCAGGGCAAGTCCACCCCAAATAATCATGTTGCGGCTGCGGTGATTCGAACGTGTCGAACCAACAGGCTCATCAGGGCCCATGCCCGTACCTGCTGGTGCCTCAGACATACCCAATCCCCTCATAAAACGTCGATACGTCAAGAAGGTAACCCTTAACTAATCACCGCACTACCGTATTTCCACGGTAGTTTCCCCAAGCCTGGTTATCAACAACTTCGGGGTACAAATCGGGGTACATATATATGTGAGCCGGTTCACGTTGTGGGTGATTTTCCCAACGCTGGATCCTTGGCACGGCTCACTGAACTGGCCATGGACGAATTAGATGCCGCCATTTTTGGGACCCCCGCAAACGATATCGACCCCAAGCGAACTGGAAATGAGACTGCCCTTGGCCTCCTGACCTTCGATCAGGTCATAGGACGCAATCCCGTGAAGAAACGTGGAGCCGCCTCGGGTGCGGTGTTTCACGACATATTTATAGGGTGTCTCGAGACATACTTATAGGTCCATTTGGGGTGTTTGGCCTTGGCTTGGGCCATAAAGATGAACCGATGGCGACACGCGGGTCGGACAGCGCGAATTCAGACGCAGTTTTCCAACGATGACACATGCCTTGACTACCTTGATTGGCTGACTATCAGGTCCACAGTCGGTCGACTGGAATGACAAAAATCCGATCGTCAAAGTTGTAGGACCTTTGGCCAAGGTACAGCACCGCGCCACCCAGGAAGGCCTCGCCAAGTTTGTCGCGAAGGTGACTTATTGACCGCAGTTCTTGCCCAGCGACACGAGTTCCAGCCTTGATTTCAATCGCGACCACACAGCCATCATCTCGTTCAAGAACGAAGTCGACCTCGTTGTCATCACGCGTTCGCCAGTGGCCAAGAGAGTGTGCGTCTGGCAGCCAAGAGGCCTGCTTCTTCAGCTCACCCACCACGAATGTCTCCAGCAGGTGCCCGAACTCGGTGAGCGCTGGTGCATCACGGCGAGCCAACTTTGTGGCCGTCAGGCGCATCTGTTGAGCCGCCACGGCCGAATCCATCATGTGCACCTTCGGTAGCCGAGCTGTTCTCGCGCTGAGTGTCCTTCCCCATGCAGGCAAGCGATAGAGCAAGAACACCTGCTCCAGAAGTGAAACGTATCGCGCCGCCGTGTTCTTTTCTAGGCCAATATCCTTGGCCGCCTTCTCCACGTTGAGGACGTGGGCGGTCTGGGCTGCCAGCCTTGCCAGCAAGTCAGGCAAAAGCGCACCGTGACGGATCGCTGAAAGCTCCACTACATCTCGTGCCAGGGTCAACGAGACGTAGTTCTTCAACCATCGGTTGCGTGCTGCGTCGCTGGATGCAGCAAGTGCGAGCGGGAATCCACCCGCGACGATTCGGTTGATGTAGTCCTCACGCGTCGTGGAAGAAAGTTCGGGGGAAACGCACGCATGCGGATCGGAGAGGAAACGCTCAAGCCAGTCCTCGTACACCCCGTCGATCTCACCTTGAGACAGGGGCAGAACCTCAAGCCGGTCCAGGCGGCCGGTCAGGGCCTGCGCTGCCCCCGGCAAAGATTCGTGGCTTGCCGAACCGGTCAACACGAATCGACCTGGGGTTGTCCCTCTGTTGAGTTCAGCCTTTATCGCGTCAAGGACCAGTGGCGCCTTCTGGTACTCATCGATACAGACGAGTTGGTCACCTGCGATTTGAGTAGCGGGGTCAGCCAGCATCGCTGTCAAAGTCGCCGGGTCATCTAGATCAATGACACGCCCACCACGCTTTCTTGCGATCTCGCTCAGTAACGTCGATTTACCAACCGAGCGAGGGCCCTCCAAAATAACTACTGGATCGTCCAACATGTGTTCCAAGGCGACATCCAGGATTCGTCGACTTTTCATGCCCGCGAACTGTGTCACCATACATCCAATCTAGCACGAATGCGACTTTTGGAGGGACTTGGATGCGACATTTGGGGGAGTCGATCAGGCCCGATGACGTAGACAAGGAAAGGGGTTAACGATGTCCCGGGACTTGACACGGAGCCGCCTCGGAGATTCGAACTCCGGACCTAGGCATTACGAGTGCGTTAGGACTGTGCGGAGAATCAAGGAATGGTTCTAAACCGTGAGGCACATAGAGGTAACTAGTGTCAGGTTATGGCAGGGATTGTCATGGAGAATGTACGCATTCGACAAGTCAGGGAACGAGACCAAGGCTTCGTGTCTGCGATTTTAAGCCCTAAACTGGGAGGGCGATAGCCGCCCAGCTCACAGCACTGATGGTATTGGTACGTGGGCGTGGGATGTGCTTTTCGGCGGCGAAGGGAGCCCCACCTGTATGCGGATATCAATTTCATTTAACTCCAGTGCATCAATGAAGATGCTAGTGGGTCCGAGGATGTTGGGAATCGGTGTTCTGGCGGGGTTTTTGGCGTGACGGGCGAGGGCGCTGTGGGAGTGCCCCCGGTTTGGTTGACAGTTTGACCTGCCCCAGAGATGTTTCTCCACACGAAACGTCACAGTGCTGCTACAGGCTGACGTTGTGACTCCTTTTACTCTTGCACTATCCGTTAATGACCTCATCTGGGTACGCAAACTCACCGTCAACGGATTCAATCTGACCGAAGTTGTCGAAGGCGAATTTGACCTCAGGTTGGGATGGGTCAAAAGTCTCTATCCAATCGCAATTGGTGAAGTAGCTCCCGTCAATTACCTTCTCTTGACTGACTAGCCCTCGCTTGATCATCAATAAAATTCCCGCTGTTTGAAGATACGTGTTCGACGCCATCGTCATTCCAGGGTCACCTTGAAGGTCGAGCTGTGCACGTTCAAGGATCCGCTGCTCATAGTCATCGCGGCCATCTTGTTGCGCCTGCATGAACAGGCTGAAGTAGTCCGCGGTTCCTTCGGCGAACCACCGAAGACCGTCCATGCTGTCTTCGGCGCGATTCAAAATGGGAGCACATTGGCGCAGCAGATAGTTCGACAATCCGTGGTATGCCTCGTGGAAGAAAATATGTCGCGCAGTCTCTTTGTCCTGGTTGGCTGTCCAAGCCAGGATTGCCGATCGGGACTTCAGACAAGGATCTGGTGCAGTAGCAACATCGGCTCCACCTCTGATCCAGCGCTCAACTCGCTGCGCCCCTTCATCAAATCCACCGGTCTCTTCTGACTCACATCCTTGTAGCCCAGATTGCCAGTCGGCAAAAAAGGCGGCTACCTCGTCAATTTCAGCATCGTCGAGAACAGCAGCATGCTCCCTAAAGGGATCGCCATCGAACGCTGATGGGTCGGGCTCATCGTCGAGTGCACTTCCAACCGGCCACAAGAGTCCCATAAAGTCAGTTGGCGGGTCGACCATTTCGCCAACAGCCGCCTCTAACCAGCCCAAGAGTTCATCAGATGCGATCCCCTTGGCAAAACTTTTGGCCACCCTGGTGGGTTCACGGTCAACAATGGGGGTAGACGACTCTGCCGGATCGGGCGCATTCGCTGCGGAGGGTGTCTCACTCTGAGTGGCAACTGAGTCCGGCACGGCGTTATCGGAGGCATTGTCACTACCCGAATCGCCTGCACCTCCGCACGCAGCGAGGGTCATGGACAAGGCACCAGCGACTGCTACGACGGTAAGGGCCCTTTGACGTTTTGCTCGATTAAACACGAGATGCAACATAACACCAATGCTGGGCCAGCTCGGCGTGCAACTGTGGTTCCTCCGACGTTTCCAACATTCCCGCCTTTCATCCAGACAGGTGTTGCAACGTTCACTAGAACCTAGGACTTATTCTTCACCCCCCAGGGGGGCGTCACCCCCAGAGTCACCCTGTGCGGTGACCCTATGCGGGACACACATTGCAGGGTGACCGACGGCAATTTTGGAGGTTAAAGAGGCTTTAACAAGCGAGACGCCAAGCGAATCCCCAGCGGTTGCATGTTTTCCTGGGTTAGGTGATTTTGTATGTGCGCTTGACCTTCATCGGCTGCCAATTTCCTGCAGAGTCGGCAGGAGCAGTCCCTACCACCGTGCAGGTCCCTCTACTTTTCAACTGAACATTGACTGCTTTGCCTTTGCCTTTTGCAAGTACACAGGATTTCTCATTTCCCTGCGTTATTTTCCACTTAATCGGCTGTCCGGCATTAGTTCCATGTCGATTTGCCGTCTGCAGGTGAACTACTTGGTCTGACCCCATCTTTCCTGATGCCCGCGGTGCGAGTAAAGGCAGCTGGTTCCCAAGCGTAGCCACGACGTTGTACTTGACCTGCTGAGAGGAAGGAAGAAAACCGTTACCGCCGGCGGCATCTACGGATAGTGCACAAGTTTGACCTGGGGCGAAGTTGACCAATAAGGTCTGCCCGCTCACAACACATTGGCCCTCGACTGCAAACGGGCCATTTATCACTCCACCGGAAGGGGACGAAGCTTGAAAATTGATTCTGGAGCCGAACGGCGCATAATAGGTACCGCCATTAACCCAGTTTATTGGCTGGCCATCATTTAAGGTTCCAACCACAGATATTACGTCCGGTTGACCCACCGCTTGCGAATATGTCATCTGGCTACTGAGAGAATTTTCACCCTCGGAATAGACAAAGACTTCTTCACCAAACGCCAAATTAAACCCACCATCGTCAGGTAACGTTCCTCCCTGGTTCCACACCACACCATCAGTTGACCACAAGCTTGAATTATTTTCAGTACTAAAGCCCACAAAGCGACCTGACCCAAATGTCAGCGAAGGTATAAAGACTGATCCTCCTGGTTGCCATGTTTGTCCATCAATTGACCAAGCCGTCTGACTCGAGAACGCGGCACCCGCTACAAAACGACCATTTCCGAAGGCGATGACATCGGCAAAGCGTTCAATGCCCAGCGGATCTGTTGATTGCCATTGAGTTCCATCAGGAGATGAGATGGCGGAGTCACCAACTGCCACGAATACTCCATTGCCGAACGCGATTGAGTCGTAGTCACTCACGCCGTCTGAGGTAGGAGGTAAAGGTGCTGCCGTCCACACTGTTCCATCAACACTCCACATAGACACCGTGTTGGCGTCATTACTGCCCTCGCTCGGGACCGCGACGAACCTACCGTTTCCGTAGGTGATAAAACTCCAATCGTCCGCGGTGGGGGCGGGTCCTCCTGCATTCCAGGTGCGACCGCCATCATCGGACCACATGGTTGCAGTCGAATTTTCCGCCACAGCGACGAAACGTCCACCACCGTAAGCAAGAGATCCGCTAAAGCGGTCTTCAACGGTGGTTGCATTTCCCCCCGCATACCACGAAATACCGTCGGGTGAAAACGCAGTCGCATCTGACTCGCTTGCGAGGGCCACAAAATTCCCGTCACCGTATGCAATTGGTCCCCACATCTCTGCGCTCGGCATTGGAGTTTGGAACCACGCGTCACCCCCCGCTGCCGCAGCCGAAGGGGCAACAGCCAAACCAAGACCACCGGCCAACAAGACCACGGATGCACCAATAGAGACAAAGCGTTTCATATAAATCCTTCTTTTGACAAAGTGATTGGTATTAGCCGGTCACGAACCTTCGTTTTTAAGCCTAGCGCTTAGGCCATTATTCCTAGAAGTAGTTGTGTTAGCCAATCGACTAAAGTCGTTCAAGGAAGCCAGCAACGTGGAGCAGCCTTGGAGATTCGAACTGGCGGACCTACGCATTACGAGTGCGTTAGGACCGTGAGGAGAATCCAGAACTGGCTTTAAACCGTGAGGCACGTAAAGGTAAACTAAGTCGGTGTATTATATGTCGGTAAACGTGTGCACAAACGTAGCCTTTCGAGTCTGGTTGAATCAAAATACGAAGGACAGGTGTCAATGAAGATGCTGGTGGGTCCGAGGTTGTTGGGGATGGGTGTGTTGGTGGTGTTTTTGGCGTGACGGGCGAGGGCACTGTCGCTTTTAGCAATTTGGGTGGTCGCGTTTTTCGTCTCGGTGCGCACCCGGGCAGTGAAGTACTTCTGCCCCTCTGTAGTTGTTGCCACCCGCGGGTTACGCATGTCCGCGATAATCGCGTCGCGTGATTCATCGTTTTGGGTAACGATCGCAATATTTGGCGGGTCGGAAGCGAAACTGTTGCTGCCTTTCACATCCCACAACCCAGCAAAATTCTCAAAACTCATCGAGTCTGAATCCCGAGCGGGACGGTCAGTGAACCACATCACTTCCTCACATTCGGTGGCACTCGTACATGTCAGAGGCATCACAAAATCATACGTGCGCTGGGAGCCATTTACCGCAGTCATGAACGCTGCCCGCCCATCAAAGGCAAACAGCACACTGACCTTCTGCGGCTTCTCATCTTTTTCAGCCGCAAACGCTGGACTAGATGCCACAGTTAACCCGCCCGCCGCCATCACCAGTGACGCGGCGAATGCGACCATGGACTTACCAGAAACAACAGACATTAACACTCCCTGTGAGGTGATTGAGGAAACATGTACCGCTTCAATATTGACACTACACCTTATTAGAGGACTGCACGGGCACCAATAGTTCCATGCTCAACAAAAAACTTTCCAATTCTTTCCCGCAGCCACACAAGACTCCGCGCGCACATGTGCGTAAACGAGGCGCACATCCACGTAAAGCGAGCCCAAAACGTGGAGCCGCCTCGGAGATTCGAACTCCGGACCTACGCATTACGAGTGCGTTGCTCTACCCCTGAGCTAAGGCGGCTTGCCCTCACGGGCTAGGCAAGATTACTCGCGGGCACTTTGTCGGAGCAAGGCAGTCTTAGGTCCGACGCAGACGCCACCTGGATTGGCTTGACGCTAGTCTGCGCCTGTGCGATTAGGCGTTCTCGACATTGGCTCCAACTCTGTACATTTTCTGGTGGTTGACGCACATTATGGGGCGGCCCCAGTCCCAGCGCACAAGAGCAAAGTCGAGTTACAGCTCGCACAGACTGCGGCCCCTGACGGTGCTATATCTAGTGAATCAATTGCAGCCCTGGTCGACTTTATTCACGCAAGTCAGGAACTCTCAGATGGCCTTGGTGTGAATCAAACAATCGCTTTTGCCACGTCTGCGATCCGTGACGCACCAAATCAATCGCAGCTGCGGGAACAAGTGCTTGCAGAAACATCGGTTGACATTGATGTACTCAGTGGTGAAGTGGAAGCTGAACTCACTTTTCTGGCTGTTCGTCGTTGGCTGGGTTGGTCTGCGGGTCGAATCATGGTCTTTGACATCGGTGGCGGTTCCTTGGAAATTGCAGTTGGTGAAGACGAGGAGCCAGATAATGCCGTTTCGCTTCCATTGGGTGCTGGTTCCTTAACGCGCCGATTCATCCATGAAGATCCTCCACAAGAATCTGAAATCAAGGCTTTGCGTAAATATGTACGTCTTGAGGTCGCTGCAACCGCCAGCCTGTTGTCAAAAGGTGAAAAGCCCAGAATATTTGTGGGCACTTCCAAAACATTGAAACAACTCGCTCGCATTGCGGGAGCGAAGGAGTCTTCCGCTGGACCCTACGCGGATCGAAGGTTGACGCTGCAAGGGGTTCAGGAATCAATTTCACGGCTCAGTTCACTTCCGGATTCCCAACGCAAACAAATCTCGGGTGTCTCAACGGTTCGTTCAGGTCAATTACTGGCCGGGGCCTTGGTCGCAGAAGC
>DKME01000048.1:0-653 GCA_002469525.1 Actinobacteria bacterium UBA7422 | reverse complement strand
GTTACTACGAACACGCTGGAGAAGGCCATTGCCGCTCCGGCGATCATGGGATTGAGTAGGCCGGCCATGGCAAGCGGGATGGCAGCAGTGTTGTAGGCGAAAGCCCAAAACAGGTTGCCTTTGATTGTTCCCAGGGTCTTTCGAGCAAGTTCAATACCCGTGGCGGCACTTGTGAGGTTACTGTTTGTCAACGTGATGTCGCTGGCTTCGATCGCAACATCTGTTCCTGAGCCCATCGACATGCCTAGGTCTGCTTGAACCAGAGCGGCTGCGTCGTTGACGCCGTCGCCAACCATTGCGACAGTGTTTCCCTCGGATTGAAGTTTCGTAATTATCTGCACTTTGTCTTCGGGTAGGACACCGGCGAACACTCTGTCGATTCCCACTTCTTTGGCCACCTGCTCGGCTGCGCTTAGGTTGTCACCTGAGATGAGCACTGGGGTGAGACCTAGTTCCTTGAATTTCGTGATTGCGGTTTCAGAGTCGGACTTGATGGTGTCAGACACTGAGATGAGACCGCGGACCTCACCGTCCCAGGCAACAGCGATGACGGTGTGACCGAGGTTTTGGTGAGTGGATACCCAGTCTTTGTCAGTTGATAGTGCCCATTGAGTTGCTAACCAGTCAGGGTTGCCAATTACGGCCGCTTTGCC
>DKME01000003.1:3294-5433 GCA_002469525.1 Actinobacteria bacterium UBA7422 | reverse complement strand
CTCATTGATCGTATTCCCCGCGTCCACATTGAGATTGACTACTCAGCCCGACTGTACTTTGGTGAAGAAATTGAAGTCACGGTGAGCGTCGCCAAAGTGGGGAAGACCTCCTGCACATTTGATATGCACGTTACACATGATGGCGGGCAAACGGCAGCTAAGGCGAGTTACGTGGTTGTTAATGCGTCAAGCACCACGGCGGGTGCTGCCCCATGGAGTGCAGAAACAAGAGCACTCTTGGAAAGTACACAACACTTTGAAGTAGCAGCGAAGACGATCACAATAGGTTAGGTTTCCTCAGAGGTAATGACCAGAAAGGGCCATTTGTGCTTGAAGGTGTGCAAGTCGAAACTGCTTCCCAGGCGGTAACCCGGGTATTACTCGACGCAATTGTCGACGGTCGGATCCCACCGGGAAAGACATTGCGATTACAAGAGATCTCGGATCAGCTTGGACTGAGCATGATGCCGGTTCGTGAAGCATTGAGGCAATTAGCAGCACTCGACTTGGTGGAAATTGAACCAAGAAAGGGGGCACGCGTTCGCGCGATGTCCATTGAAGACTTGCAAGATACTTATTTCAGTCGGGTCTACCTGGAATCCATTGCAGTGTCCGAGGCAGCAAAAAGGTTCACACAAGACGACTTTGCAAAAGCCAGCCAAGCGTTGGTCGAGCAAGAGCATGCCCAACAAGAAGGTGACCTAGTCAAGAGCCGGGCGGCACACGAGCGGTTCCATTTCGCAATTTATGAGGCATCACAGAAAAACTGGTTGCTTCGAAGCATCTTGCCCGCCTGGCGGAACTCTGAGAGATACAGGGTGGGAGCACTGGCTCAGATTGAAACCCTGGATCAACGTGGAATCGAGCACCACGCCTTACTTACTTCAGTGTCAGAAGGCGATTCACTCGCCGCTGTGCGACATTTGACAACTCACTTGGCAACTTCGGTCCAACTTGCCTGGACCAGCGTTGAATCACAAGGAAAACCCGCACCACTTGGTATTTCGGAAGCAGAAGTGGCATCAATGATTGCTCAGGTCCAAGCTATTCAGCAATGAAATACTACATTCGTGTAACAAGTTGCCTAAAGCGCTTGCAAGATCTGTGATCAAAAGGCAAACTTTGCCCCATCCGGTCTTCTACGGAAAGTATGAGCAGGGCGATCCTGCATTATCTGGGAGGTTAAATGAGGCGTAGTCTCACAAAAATCGCGGTAGGACTTGGTGCAATGTCACTCGTTCTTACCGCATGCGTGTCCTCGGATGGGGACACCGCTGCTGAAACAACAGCCGCAGAAACAGCCACTGAAACGACGACGGAAACAAGTGAAGAAGTTGTCGTTGAGGGTGAGCCACTCGTCCTTGGAATTGTTCAGGCTGCCAGCGGCTTCATGGGTCCAATTGATACCCCTGCGCGCAATGCCCTCCTCATGGAGGTTGACAAAGTCAACGCCGCAGGCGGGGTAAATGGTCAGCCAATTGTTGTTGAGTACATTGACACCGAGACCAAGTTTGAACGCTATGCATCCGCTGCTGAAGAAGTAATTGGCGCAGGCGCAAACGTTCTTATTGTCACTTGCGACTACGACGTTTCGGCCCCAGCTGCACTTGTTGCCGAAGGCAAAAATATTTTGAACCTTGCACCATGCATCGGTGACCCGATCTACGGTCCCGACGGCGGACTTCCTAACGGATTCTCCCTTGGCTCGGGTACACCTGGTGAATCCACCATTATGGCTGAATTCGCAACTGAAAAGGGCTGGAAAACAGCTGTTCTCATGCGTGACACTTCTATCAAGTACACCCAAAACCAATGTGAAATCTTTGACACACGATTCACTGAGCTTGGTGGAGAGGTGCTTGCCAGCTACGACTACGTGCAGGGCGATTCCGTCAAGGAAACCGTTTCCAAGGTTGCGGCAGGACCAGCGCCTGACGTGATTGTCAACTGTGGTTACAACCCAGGTGGATCACAGGTTGCAAAGGAAATCCGTGACGGTGGCGTAGATGCTCCTATCATCTCCGGCTTCGGCATGGACGGGGACTTCTGGACTCCAGCAATCCCAGGACTTAAGGACTACTACGTAGTCACTTACGCCGCCAAAAATGGTGACGATCCAGATCCCGCAGTCAACGAATA
>DKME01000003.1:0-3216 GCA_002469525.1 Actinobacteria bacterium UBA7422 | reverse complement strand
GGCAGCTGGGATGGTGACAAAATGACTGCAGCTATGGAGGCATTCAATGGAGTTCCAACCTTGGCTGGACCAACTTCCTTCTCACCAGGACTGCATATCAATGTTGAGCGGCCAATGGCTGTCCTTGACGTACAAGATGGCAAGTTAGTGTGGATCGAAGACCGCACACCAGAAAAACTGACTTTCGCAACAAGCTAGAAGCGAAGGCGGAAACCATTAGCAGTGCGAAAGAGAAACTCGAATGACTAGTTCGAATGAATAACGCGAGCTCACCCCGGTCACTTAAAGTGACCGGGGTGAACCGTGCGTTTGCGGGTGTAAAAGCGCTGACTGACGTGAGTCTTGAAATCATCCCTGGTCAAGTCCTTGGCCTGATTGGGCCCAATGGCGCAGGCAAGTCAACCCTCGTCAATATCATCAGTGGATACGACTACCCGAATACGGGCAGTATCGCTTTGAACGGAATAAACGTCACCACTGTGAAGCCCCATAAGCGTGCTCGTCAGGGTCTTGCACGAACATTTCAACAAGGGCACCTTTTTAGCGGGCTAACCGTGCGTGACAACTTGGAAGCGGCCGCACTAGGCGCGGGAGCTAGCGCCCACCAGGCCCGAGACCGAGCCGAAAACCTGCTGACTGAATTCCACATTCATGACATTGCAGACCATGCCGCACACTCTCTCCCCCATGGTTTGGAGCGACTCGTAGGCGTAGCTCGAGCCTTAGCTCTAGAACCTGATTTTGTATTACTCGATGAACCAGCCGCAGGTCTCAACGAAGGAGAAATCGGGGATTTCGCAGACAATATTCGTCACTTGCGCGATCGTGGCTTAGGTATTTTGCTCATTGATCACAATGTGAAACTCATTTTGTCCATTTGTGATCGCATCCACGTACTTGTCGAAGGAAAAACGTTGCTTGAAGGCACTCCCGAGGAAGTTCGTTCAAGTGACGAACTAGCCGAGGCCTATCTGGGAAGGAGTGGCAGTGCCCACTCATGAGATCGGGTTGCAGGTTGAGAACCTTTGTGTTTCCTATCAAGGTGTTCCCGCAGTGCGCGGGGTCGACCTTGAAGTTAAAGCCGGCGAGGCTATTGGGCTTATTGGACCCAACGGTGCAGGCAAATCTTCAACTTTACTGGGGATCATGGGAGCTACCGCGCGTACCGGCACTGTGCGCATTAACGGTATCGATGTTGCGGGGTTACCACCAGAAAAAGTAGTTCGACAGGGTGTGGCATTAGTCCCAGAGGGACGACATATTTTTTCTGAACTTAGTGTGCTTAATAATTTGAAACTCGGACTCGTTGGAAGACGCGAGAAAACAGGAATACCCGAAGCCTTCGCGGAAGTATTCACACTTTTCCCAATCTTGGAAGAATTTCAAGGTCGCAAGGCAGGTTTGCTTTCTGGTGGGCAACAACAACAACTCGCCATTGCAAGAAGCTTGATGGCAAACCCAGACATTATTTTGCTGGATGAACCAAGCCTTGGCCTTTCACCCACAGCGGTCGATACGGTGTTCGAAGCACTTGACGTTGTGCGTAAAGCCGGAAAAGCAGTTTTGATTGTAGAACAAAGAGCTGAATTCACTATCGCTTTCTCTGACAAGACATTTGTCTTGCATGACGGACTAATCACATTAACGCTAGGACCAAGCGATGCGAATAATGTTGATGTACTGACGGAGGCCTACTTCGGATGAATCAATTTATTCAATCTCTCGTAGATGCAATATCCGGTGGTGCCATTCTCGGTCTAGCGGCGCTTTCAATTGGTCTGGTTTTTGGAGTTATTCGACTCGCAAACTTTGCTCAAGGTGAGATTATTACGGCCGCGGCTTACACCTTAATCTTCACCTGGCAGCTTGGGTGGTTCATCTCTATTCCACTGTCGATTGTTGTTGCCGTAGCGCTGTCCCTGCTCATGGAATTTACGGTGTTTTCCCGCATGCGAACTGCAACGCCTGCAACACTGCTGATTGCAAGTTTTGGGTTAAGTTTCTTATTGCAACGGGTATACGAGATGCTATTTACGAACACCGTTCAAACTGCACCGGTTGGAAGCGCACTAGCCCAATCAATCGACGTTGGCGGAGTTCGAATCCAGATGCTTTCTGTTGTGACCATCATCTTGGCTGGGTCTTTGCTGTACGGCCTTACCTTGTTTCTCGCCAAGTCCAGCCTTGGATTGCAATTGCAGGCCGCCGCAGCCGATTTCCAGACGGCCAGACTCATTGGTATTTCCGCCAGTCGCGTGATCGGTTTGAGTTTTGCACTCAGTGGGGTATTGGCCGCTGCCGTTGCTTTTGTGTCAACCGTGCAAACCGGCGCGGTTGGGCCTTCCTTCGGTGTCCCGATAGTAATTTTGGCCTTGGTTGGTGCGGTGATCGGTGGGATCGACAAACTCTCTGGTGCGCTGGCTGGCGGTTTCCTTGTTGGCTTCGCAACTTCCATGCTCGCGAGTTGGTTGCCACAGGATTTCAGTAACTTCCGTGATGCATATGTTTTCGGTCTAGTCATCCTGGTCCTGCTCTTCCGACCATCGGGTCTGCTAATTAGAGGAAGAGGGGTTGCTCGAACATGAGCGAAATCCTGTCAAAAAGTAAGGCATCTTTGCGCTGGCGTTTAGGTCCGCTGTGGTCACTCGCAAGTCTGTTAATGCTTGTTTATTTGGTTACCTTGGCAAATAGCTTCATGGGCGAGAGCCTTCAAGTGCAACTTCAGTTTGCCCTAGTAAACCTCATTATTGTGGTAGCTCTGCAAATGTTCATTGGAACGACAGGTGTTTTGAGTTTCGGCCACATCGCGTTTGTGGCAGTCGGCGCATGGACTGTGGGTTTGCTAACAATTGAACCTGACTTAAAACGCAGTTTGCTTTCAGACATGTTTCCGTTTCTTTTTGACGTACAAGCGCCTTGGCTAGTTGCTGTCTTCATTGGCGGGCTTGTTGGTGGATTGTTGGCATTAATCGTTTCCCCATTCCTCATGCGACTCAATGGCCTGCAAGCAGGAATCGCCACTTTCGCTTTGCTTGGAGTAGTGACCCAGGTGCTGACCTACTGGTCCAGCATCGGTCCACGCAGTGGGCAGTCAATGGTTGGAATACCGGATGTATTGAATCTGCAGACCACAATGTTTTTTGCACTCGGTGCCATTGTGATTGCTTGGCTATTTCAGAGAACCCGACCCGCCAGGCTATTGCGCGCAGCTCGTGA
>DKME01000143.1 GCA_002469525.1 Actinobacteria bacterium UBA7422 | reverse complement strand
CCACCTTTCATGTGCGAGGGGATACCACAGGCAAATTCGATGTTTTCAATTCCACGGGCTAACTCACCGGCAGCGTCGCTGGGGACCTTGCCGTGCTCAATGGAGACCAACTCCGCGATTTCGTCACGGTGAGCGACGACAAGTTCACGGAATCGAAACATGATTTCTGCCTTCTTAGACAGAGAAGCGGCACGCCAGGTGGGAAATACCGCCTTGGCATTGGCGATCGCCGCATTCATTTCGGCCGCGCTCGCCAGCCCAACCTGTGCTTGCTGCTCCCCAGTGGCTGGGTTGAAAACTGGACCAAAATTTCCTGATGTTGGTTCAACCTCTTGACCATTTATCCAATGGGGGATTGTCCGCATGCACTGCTCCTTTTAAATAGGGTAACTAAAATTTGTTTTCTACGAATAAAACTCTAGCCGGTTAACACAAGATGCTAAATCAAATACTGACTTAGTCCCCGTTTAATAAACTTACCGTGTCCCATATGGCCTAGGTATTCGTTGTTGTCGACCACGATCTTGCCGCGAGAAATTACGGTGTCCACATGACCTTCAATATTGAATCCTTCCCAAGCCGAGTGATCCATGTTCATGTGGTGGGTCTTGTGGAAGCCGATTTCTGTCCGACCCGCCGGGTCATAGATAACAATGTCAGCGTCAGACCCGGGTGCAATGACACCCTTCTGTGGGTAAAGACCGAACATGCGAGCCGGCGTGGTTGAGCAAATTTCGACCCACCGGTGCAGTGATATTTTGCCATCAACGACACCTTGGTAGAGAAGATCTAAGCGATGCTCAACCGAACCAATTCCATTGGGGATCGCCGAAAAATTACCAAGCCCGAGTTCCTTTTGTTCTTTGAAGCAAAAAGGGCAATGGTCGGTACTGACGATCGATAGGTCATTGGTCCTCAAGTATTTCCAAAGTTCGTCTTGATGTCCCTCCGCTTTCGACCTCAACGGCGTTGAACACACCCACTTTGCACCTTCAAATCCAGGTTGTGAGAGTTGCTCTTCCAAGGATAGATAGAGGTACTGCGGGCATGTTTCACCGAACACATTGAGCGCTTCATTTTTGGCCGCCTGCACAACTTGAACCGCCTGTTTTGCAGACATGTGAACGATATAGAGAGGCGCCCCCGTCATTCGAGCCAACATTATTGCTCGATTAGTAGCTTCGGCCTCGGTCTCCCACGGACGGGTCAGTGAGTGATACTTCGGATCCGTATTGCCTGCAGCCAAGGCTTGTGAAACCAAAACGTCAATAGCCAAACCGTTCTCAGCGTGCATCATGATCATGCTGCCGTTATTCGCAGCTGATTGCATTGCGCGAACGATTTGCCCATCATCGCTATAGAAGACCCCGGGATATGCCATAAATAGCTTGAAACTTGTTATGCCTTCATTGACAAGTTCGTCCATGGCCTTGAGGGAGTCGTCGTCGACACCACCAATGATTTGATGGAAAGAGTAATCAATGTGCGTGTTACCTCCCGCTTTTTCGTGCCACGCTGCTAACGAATCTTGAACTCGCTCCCCATACTTTTGGACCGCGAAGTCGATAATCGTCGTGGTCCCACCCCATGCGGCAGCGCGAGTCCCTGTGTCAAAGGTGTCAGAAGCAAAGGTGCCACCAAATGGCAATTCCATGTGCGTATGCGCATCCACTCCACCTGGGATTACATACTTGCCAGCGGCGTCAATGACACGATCAGCCCCCGCCGACAAGTTCGTACCGAGTGAGGTGTCCCCGGGTGTTAAGACCGCAACGATTTTTTCGCCGTCGATCAAGACATCGGAGGGGATCGCCCCTTGGGGCGAAATGACTAAGCCATTCTTGATCAATGTTGTCATGTGCACTCCTATCGTCTACGGGCGTGTGAGGTCTTGGTAGGCATCGGGTCGGCGGTCTCGGTAAAACTGCCAACGGGTACGCACGGTAGTGATCAAATCCAGATCTAGGTCTCGAACAATCAGCTCAGACTTGTAAGCGTCACCCTTTTCACCGACATAGCTACCTTCGGGGTCGATGAAATAGGACTGACCGTAAAAGTCGTCGTCGCCAAGATCTTCAATGCCTACGCGGTTGATCGCACCCACGTAGTATTCATTGGCCACAGCGGCGGCTGGTTGTTCGATGCTCCATAAGTATTGTGATAGCCCGCGCGATGTCGCCGAAGGGTTGAAGACAATTTGAGCGCCATTGAGACCAAGTGCCCGCCAGCCTTCTGGGAAGTGGCGGTCGTAGCAGATGTAGACGCCCACTTTTCCGACCGCAGTGTCAAAAACGGGGTAGCCACCATTTCCTGGGCGGAAGTAGAACTTTTCCCAAAAACCCTTGACATGGGGAATGTGTTGCTTGCGGTACTTGCCGAGGTAACTTCCATCGGCATCAATTACAGCGGCAGTGTTGTACAGGAACCCTGGACCTGCGTCTTCATACATGGGAAGGACCATGACCATTTCGAGTTCACGCGCGAGAGCTTGGAATCGCTCGGTGGTGGGACCGGGAATTGATTCGGCGTAAGAATAGAACTCTGCGTCTTGAACCTGGCAAAAATAAGGCCCGTAAAAGAGTTCCTGGAAACAAATAATCTTTACCCCCGCGGCTGCGGCTTCACGTGCATATTCTTCATGCTTAACGATCATGGATTCTTTGTCTCCGGTCCAGTCTGTTTGGACCAGTGCGGCACGCACAACGCTCATGTATGACTCCCATTCGGGTTAATTGTGTTCGGTCAGATTATTCCGGCTGTTTGATTCTGCCCTTCATAATTCGCTCGTTTGAATTTAGACAAATCTGAGTTTGAGAATTGGCTAAAGAACAAACTTATCCAAGCACTGGCATTTTTGCATAGTTTTGGGTGGTTATTTATGTAAATATTCAGTCTGCATTGTCAATGCGAGATCAAGGTTCGTGACAAAGTTGTAACATTAAAAAGTGATTCAAGGTTCTTGTTTACGCTGAATAGGGGTAGGAATAGGGGTAGAGTTAAGGCGTTAAGTGCGAGCAATTCGTGCCTGCCCCGAAAGGAACCCCAGTGAATTCACAACGACCAGAGGCTATTGCCGCAATCGCCCAAGGTATGCGATCTTCCGTATCGCGCCGCCGGCTACTGCAAGTCGCAGGAATTGGAGGAGCCGCAATGGTTGCCACCGCCTGTGGCACGAGTTCCGGTGGGGATTCAACAGAAGCTTCCGCCGCTGAAGATATGTCAGACACTGAAATGGTAATGAACTGGTCGAACTGGCCGCTTTACATTGACACGGATGACGACACCGGCGAGTACCCCTCCTTGGTTGCGTTCCAAGAGGCAACGGGCATTGACGTTAGTTATACAGAAGACATAAATGACAACAACGAATTCTTCGCAAAGGTTCGCACTCAATTGGAACAAGGTCAGGACATCGGTCGCGATATTGTTGTGTTGACCGACTGGATGGCTGCTCTGTGGATTCAAAGTGGTTACGCTCAAAAACTGGATCTAGCGAATATTCCCAATTCGGTCAATCTGATTCCGCGCCTGGCTCAGGTCGCATTTGATCCAGACCGTAATTATTCGCTTCCTTGGCAGTCAGGCTTTGCTGGGCTCGGGTACAACATTCCTGCTTTGAAGGAAGCCACGGGCCAGGATTCCATGCAGTCCCTTGACCAGCTCTTTGATCCTGCGTTAAAAGGCCGAATCACGGTGCTGTCAGAAATGCGTGACACCATGGGCTGCATTATGGGTTCGCTCGGCTACGACGCTGCTGATTTCACGGACGCACAATTTGAAGAAGCAATTGCAGTATTGACCAAGAACGTGGATAGCGGTCAAATTCGCCAGGTAACCGGCAACGACTACATCGCCGCCATGGACAGCGGAGATGTGATCGCAGTAATTGGCTGGTCGGGCGATGTCATTGCCCTAGGTGAAGACTTCGGATTTAGTCTGCCTGAGAGCGGCGGGATGCTGTGGACGGACAACATGGTGATTCCTTCGCTAGCCCAGCACAAGAAAAACGCTGAACAAGTCATGAACTACTACTACGACCCCGAGGTCGCTGCCCAAGTTGCAGCTTGGGTCAATTACCTTTGTCCGGTTGAGGGCGCCCAAGCTGCCATGGAAAAGATTGATCCGGAACTCGCGGCGAGTGAGTGGATCTTTCCATCAGCGGCGATGCTTGATTCCGCGAAAGTCTTTATGGAACTTACCCCAGAAAAAAATGAAGAGTATGAGCGGTTGTTCCAAAAGGCCATTGGAAACTAGCTTTTGAGAGGGGATCGAATTGATTCGATCCCCTCCATATTTTTGTTGCGAACTTTTAGGGTTTAACCAGGTAAGTCAAAACTCTTCTCAGATTGATCAAAGGAGTCAACGGTGGCACAGGATCGCAAACATAATGTTGAGGACCTCCACCTCGTCGATCTCACAAAAAAGTTTGGCGAAGTCGCGGCGGTCGATGACCTGACTCTCACAATTCCTGCAGGTTCATTTTTCGCACTTCTAGGTGCATCTGGTTGCGGTAAAACAACCACACTTCGTATGGTGGCTGGGTTAGAAGATCCAACCTCGGGCCGCATTTCAATCGGAGAGAAAGACATCACCTCGCTGCGTGCTTTTCAGCGGCCGGTCAACACCGTGTTTCAGTCATATGCACTTTTTCCACATCTCGACATTTTCGAGAATGTTGCATTTGGACTGCGCCGACGCAAAGTGAAAAATGTTGAACCGGCCGTAAACGCGATGCTTGAACTTGTTGAACTATCTGCCATGGCCAGACGCAAGCCAACCCAGCTCTCCGGTGGTCAGCAGCAACGTGTTGCGGTTGCTCGGGCACTAATTAATGAACCAGATGTTCT
The DNA here is from genome assembly GCA_002469525.1 of Actinobacteria bacterium UBA7422. Classification (GTDB taxonomy): domain Bacteria; phylum Actinomycetota; class Actinomycetes; order S36-B12; family S36-B12; genus UBA4592. Next base: position 1,368 of record DKME01000143.1, on the reverse strand, counting down.
GTTGCTCGACGAACCATTGGGAGCGCTAGACCTTAAGTTACGCAGACAAATGCAAATTGAACTTAAGCGAATTCAAACTGAAGTGGGTACAACCTTTGTGCACGTGACGCACGACCAAGAAGAAGCCATGACCATGGCTGACACGATTGCGGTAATGAACGCCGGTCGAATTGAACAACTCGGTGACCCCGCTTCAATTTATGAACTTCCTCGCACAGTTTTTGTGGCAAATTTTTTGGGTCAATCAAATTTATTCGCAGGTACCAGGGTGTCAACGGATGCGAACATGATTGAAGTCATGGCAAATGGCACCAAATTCTTGGTGCCTACAGAGAGAAACGCTGCCTCAGGTGACGAAATCATTATTGGCGTTCGGCCTGAAAAAATAACAGTGTTGGACTTTCCTGATCGAGAGAAAGTTCCAACGGGTCACAACACATTAGAAGGTAGGGTCGTTGATGTCTCTTACGCTGGGGTTTCTACACAGTACCTAATTACGCTTCCATGGGGACAGAACATAACGGTGTTCGAGCAGAACGTGGTTGTCGGAGACAGATGCAATGTGGGTGACCAGGTTGTAGTGCATTGGTCACCTGAACATACTTTTGGACTTGCCGGTGGTGAGACGCTCCTTGTGAGTACCGCACAAGCCCTAGCCGCGGGAGTCTGAGCGTGGTTGCTGCAGTTCCTTCGACGAGCAAAAAGAACGTTGTTGTTGCTCAACGGAAGTCGAGGACAGGGTACTTCCTATTGCTACCAGGAATGACCTGGCTTGCTATTTTCTTTGCCATACCTTTTGTAACTTTGTTCATGACAAGCCTTCAGGCACCCGTTCCAGGTAAATCTGGTCAATACACACCGGCCTTCCAGCTCAGTAATTATCCGGACGCAATTATTGAGTACTTTCCTCAATTTCTTCGCTCCTTTATCTACGCTGGAATTGCCACTGCGCTGGCCCTGCTCATTGCCTACCCCTTGGCGTATTTCATTGCATTTAAAGCTGGTCGCTGGCGAGCATTGATGCTCGTGCTTGTTATTGCGCCATCTTTTGCGTCCTTTCTACTTCGGACATATGCCTGGAAAACAATCTTGGCCGACGAAGGTTTCATCACCACCTTCTTTAACTACCTGCACCTTTTACCAGACGACCGAATACTCAACACTGGTATTGCGGTTGTGGCTGGTCTTACCTACAACTTTCTTCCGTTTATGATTCTCCCGTTGTATGCGGCCCTTGAAAAAATAGATCCGCGCCTACTTGAGGCATCGAATGACCTGTATGCCTCTGCTTTCGCAACTTTCCGGAAAGTTACTTGGCCTTTATCGCTGCCGGGTGTGGTTGCTGGAACTTTGCTTACTTTCATTCCG
>DKME01000104.1 GCA_002469525.1 Actinobacteria bacterium UBA7422 | reverse complement strand
GGCCAAACCCGATGTTGTGATTGATGCGGCCGCTCGTGTGGGCGGGATCATGGCGAACTCGACCTATCCCGTTGACTTCCTTAAAGACAATATGCTGATTCAGACGAACGTGATGGACGCGGCACACGCGGCAGATGTTGAGCGTTTCCTGTTCCTTGGCTCAAGTTGTATCTACCCACGGCATGCAACCCAGCCGATTCGCGAGTCAAGCTTGATGACCGGGCCACTGGAGCCGACCAATCAGGCGTACGCCATGGCAAAAATTGCCGGCATCTACTACATCGAAGCTTTTCGGACCCAGTATGGGCGCAAATGGATTTCGGCTATGCCTACGAATCTGTACGGTCCACGTGACAACTTCAACTTGGAAACCTCACACGTCCTCCCCGCATTCATTCGTCGTTTCCACGAGGCGAAAGAAAGTGGCGTTAAGTCCGTAACCCTGTGGGGGACCGGCGCACCTCGGCGGGAGTTCCTGCACGTTGACGACTTGGCAAATGCTTGCCTAATGTTGCTCCAAAACTACGACTCACATGAAACGATAAATGTTGGTTGGGGGGACGACCTGCCGATTCGTGAACTCGCCGAAGCAGTAGCCGGTGTCGTTGGTTTTGAGGGTGAACTCGAATGGGATTCAAGTAAGCCAGATGGAATGCCGCGCAAATTGCTGGACACCAGTCGAATCAATGCCCTGGGTTGGAACCCTTCGATCAAATTGAACGACGGACTTGCAAGCACTTATGACTGGTACCTCGAGAACCTCGAAAAAAGTGCGTCGTAATCCACATGTTGCATGACGGACTCTTGCCAGATCGCCGGGCACTACTAGTTCGGCTCAATGTTGCTGCCGGTAAACGACCTGAACTTCTTGAGATGCTAAATACGTACGCCGATCAGATAGGCGAAGAACCAGGCACCGAGGTCTATTCGGTTCTCACGGATCCGGATTCGGATGAGATCGTCTGGCTTTTCGAAGTATTTGCAAGTGAAGAAGCCGAAGTGGTGCATCGGCAAACAACAGGATTCACTGATCTGATGCATGGGTTACCAAATGTCCTTGATGGTGCTCCTGGAATCTTGCGCATGAACCCATTGCGCATGACAATGCAGGAAGACATGTTCGCCCAAGACTGGAGTTTCTAATGATGAGCCTGTTCCTTAATAATTGGAGTTCACAATGATTCGTGAAGTTGCCCAAGTTTCGATTAAGCCTGATTCACATGCCGAGTTTGAAATCGCGCTGGCGCGTGCACATACTGAAATTTTGCCACACGTCACAGGTCTCATTGAGTTCGTACCAGTCGGTTGGTGTGTAGAGCGACCTCATGTGTACATGTTCACAATTGATTGGGAAACCCTTGAAGCCCACATGGTCGGATTCCGCGAGTCGGAAAACTTCTCGGCCTGGCGCACACTCATTGGTCCATATTTCGAAGGACCTGCCACTGTTGAGCATTTCTCCCTGTAGTACAGTTAGTTGACTGTTCAACTACACGAGTTGAGCGGAACCTAACTTAGGAGCAACATGTCCTCACTTCTACACATCGAAGTCAGCCCCTGGGCTGAAAACTCACTCTCGCGATCAGTTTCTGCCGACTTCATTACCGCGTGGAACACCGCGAATGCAGATGGCACGGTGATCACCCGCGATTTAGACACCACCCCTGTTCCTCACCTTGATGTGGAAGCAATTGCGGCGGCATTCATGGGCGAAGCAGACCGCAGTGAGCCCATGGCCGCCAAGTGGGGCGCACGTATGTTTCTGATTGAAGAAATTTCCGGTGTCGACGAGATCCTGATTTCTACACCAATGTGGAACTGGAGTGTCCCCTCCGTTCTCAAGGCGTATATCGACAATTTGATCATTCCCGGTGTATTCGACGAAGGAACCGCGACTCTTGCCGGTAAAAAGGTCACCTTCGTTGTTGCCCAAGGTGGCAGCTACCGCGATGGCACACCAAAAGCCGGTTGGGATTACGCAACCGGTTACCTCAATCAGTTTGCGACCGCAATGGGTGCAACCGACATTGAAGTAATTACGGTTGAATTTGGATTGGCCAGGGTCGTGCCAGCACTTGAAGGATTCATTTCACACAAAGAAGCCTCAATCGCGGCTGCTAAAGAAGCGGCGATCGCTCGCGCGGCCTAATCGATTGATAGTTGCTTAACTAAAGGGCGGCCGCTCGTCTAAGGCAATACTTCGCTTTCCCGCGAAGTGCCACAGGCGGGCGGTCGTATCTTTGTCTTCGGGGGTGATCAAGTTGCCCATGACTCGTAGGGCAATTGACATAAGGAATTGTGATCGCATCCCGATCGGTCCGAAAGTGGGGAGCAGTTTTGGCACTGTGATCAAACCAGCCAGTCGACGGGCAATTGAAAACGCCGTTCCGTAGTGCTCGACAAGGGTCTGTGGCCACACGGTTGTGAAGTCCATGCGTGCATTCGCGGGAGTTCTAGCAAAAAGTTTGGCGGCTAGGTGCCCTGTTTCCAGGCCGTAGTCGATCCCTTCACCATTGAGCGGATTAACGCAACCTGCTGCGTCACCGATGAGTACCCAGTTGGCTCCGGCGACATTGCTGACAGCGCCACCCATGGGCAAGAGAGCCGACCAGGGGGCGCGGATATCA
>DKME01000127.1 GCA_002469525.1 Actinobacteria bacterium UBA7422 | reverse complement strand
GCAGTGTCCTGCCACATTGTCATTTTGGTCGTTGCACGTAGATATCCATCGCGGTAGACCTTGTAGGTGACATCTGCGGAGGCATCAAAGGATTCGTTCCACATTAAGTTGATGCCCGAAGCGCTCACTTTCATGGTGTGGAGATTTGCAGGAACCGTAGGAGCGGTTACGTCTGCGTCGTTGCTTTGGGAAACTTGAACCACCACGGTTGCCTTCGTTGCTGACTGGTTTCCACTAGTGTCACTAGCGGTAACCGTGTAAGTGTAAGTGGCTCCCGGAGTCGCCTCAAGGTCAACAAAACTCGTGCCATTGCTCTTACCAACTTGAACACCGTCGCGTGAAACTGCGTAACTCACATCGGCTCGATCACTATTGGAATCTTCCCAGTTCAACTCAACTGCGCCGGAATTCAATTCGCTTGCGACCAGCGCCTTCGGTGCGTTAGGTGCTTCGGTCACTTCACCCGCACCGTTCACATTCACGTCGATCACGTTGTAGAAAGCATTAACCGTATCCGAGATATCCCATACTGCGAGAATCACGTGATACCCATTTCGATTTGCGGGAACGTTTATCACATGATCGGGGTTAGTTGAAGCTTTTGAACCATCATGGTCAATGACCGCGATCTCTTCAAACTGGGAACGAGTCAATGGAGAATTAGGGTCCCAACCCGTTTTGGTCATGTAGTAGGACCAGCCATCGGTTGAGTGAGGGGCGGTGTAGGTCCAGTCCATGAGAAGGGGGCCAGAAGTTATCTCCGTCTTTGCCCAGCGAGTACTGGATTGTTGATCAAGCAGGCCACCGAATTGGCCGTTTGCTGAAGCAATTTTACCGTCGGCCGGACCAGCTTGGGGGAACCCTTTGAGGTACTCCAAGCTTTGCGGCTCATAAACCACCGATCCACAATTCGTGTTCACACCCTCTTTGCACAGCAACGCCCGTGACTTTGGTCCATCAACATAGCCGTGAGCAAATATGGGAGTCGCTGTTGCGAACGCCCCTACTGCAAGTCCGGACGCAACGCTCAAAGTTGCAATCTTCTTTGCGAGTTTCATCTAGTACTCCTTCTCGGCCAACTTCGCCCGCCTGCCGTCGATCCCCTTGGTGATTTCGGGTATAGGACGAAAGGAGTTCCTACTTCGTTCCACTTATTAATAATTTTTTAACCTTTTCGAACACTACGTAATAGACCTACCAGCTCTCACTATGTTGATCTTTACGCGATCCAAACATGTGATCAAGTTCAGAAAGCGCCGTGCTCACGGCCGTTTCGCTCAGCAATCCCTTAACAACGAGTTTGATCGGTCCCGGAACTGAATCAGCATGTATGCGAGATAGTCCTAACTTTCTTTCCCACGGACCTTGTGTCACACGAAGAGATTGAATGCGCGCATGCGGGGCTGCGCTCAACCGACGAGTGAAAGCTCCGCCTCTGACCATAAATAAATCGGGGGTGGTACTCACGGCCAGCCTGTCAGACTGCCATGGGAAACGTCTTCTTGCTCCGGCATCAGCCGAAAACCAATCAGGATCGGGTTCTAAGTTCCACGTTGGTAGGACCCGTTGAAGCAAATCAAATACCAGCTCTTGGGAAACGACCGGCATAAGTACGCGAGGACCAGATTTCTGACTCCCCTGATCCATGCCGGCTACGTTGATATCAACCTGGTACCAGCCAAATGGTCGCCATGCAATTGGTTGCACCACTGAAATGGCTTGAATCCGAATCGGGGACACGGTGTAACTCGCAGTGGTAAACAGTCCATGTGAGATCGCGATTCCGCGTTCGGTCGTCGAGATAGTGAAATTGAATAATGTTGTGAACCGGCTGATTAATCCGATTCCCGCTCCACCGACTGCAATCGCTAGCGCAATAAGCCCCGTTCCTCCAAAAGGGTCTGCGATCGCCAAAGCGACTGAGGCGACCGTACCGATTATCAAGAAGTAGGTCGAGGAAGTCAGCGCAAGTGATGCGACCAGTCGCCCATTGGGCACCTGCCACTTCCAACTCTCTGTAGGAGCAGAAAGTGGATCACCGGGTGCGGAAATAAGCTCGCTCTGTTCAACGTTCTTCGCTCGCGACAATATTTCAGTTCTCAACGCTTCAGCGTCGTTAACGCGAAGGAAGGAAAGTAGTACGCGCGAGTCGCCAGTGCCCGCGACTTCCACCTTCACGCTCGAATACCCCGATAGTCGAGCTACCAGCGGGCGCATAATGTCAACCGATTGAAGCCGCGAGATGCGTAGTCGCCGCGTTCGACGGGAGAACACGCCCGAAGTTACTTCGAGTTCGTTTTCCTCATTGATGCAAAAGATCCGCCTACGCCACGTCAGCCACAAACCTAACCCGCCAAGAGCAAAGAAAAACAGCATGATCAAGGCAATCCACCACACCATACCTGCAACCACAAAGGCGACAATCAGTCCTGGAGTGGCGTTAAGAATCTGCAAAAGAGGCGTCAATTTAGCCGTACGACGCCGCTGCGTAAAGTCGGTCATCACGGTCACGCCACTCATAGGCCTGCCGTGGAACTGTGCGCGGTCAATGCATCGCGTAACTCAGCCGCTTGCTGCGGGTCAAGCCCTGGGATCGTCGCATCGGTGGATGCTGACGCCGTGTGCAGCTGCACGCTAGCTATCGAAAATGCACGCTCCAATGGCCCCGCGCTCACCTCAACGAGTTGCATCCGAGCAAATGGGACGCTGACCACTCGACGAAACAGAATCCCGCTACTGACCTTGAGTTCACGCTCTTCGATCCGATAGCCGATTGAGCGAACTCTACGACCAATCAGGATCCACATCCAAATTCCCAAAATAATCACGAGAACGGCGATCCCCAGAAAAATAGAGCGAACAAGCTCCACCTGCCATGTGAAAAGAAGGACTACAGCGCAAGTGGCCAACAAGATCGCAATCGCGATTGCGGTTAACGTGTGCCAATAGGTGTGCAACTTCGGACTGACACGAAGCCAGCCAGGAGATCCTGCACTAAATAGTTCAGCGATATTCATAGTTCATGGTAACCATTACCTAGAATTCGCATATGGTCACGCTTCCGACGAAAGCCCACATCGGTAAGAGATTGACAATCGCTCTACGCGATTCCCACGGAAACACTCGTGAACTATTGGGCATACTGCTCGACCCGAAAACTATTCGAACACGCGATGGTGCCAGTGAGTCATTTGATCCTGACGCAATCACGAATTGGCGTGTTGTCTCAGAGGTCGCAACAAAGGCGGGTCGGGGTGCGCCATTGAGCATGCGCGTTCGAGAAATTGAATCGGTACTCACAAACACGTGGCCCCGAGTTCACAGCGCGCAAGATGGAAACTGGAACTTGCGATTCACAGAGCACGACAGTGACTTTGCCAACAGCGTTCTACCCACCGGAGCACGCCCATTTGGAGAACCCGATTCTGAACTTGATCAAGCAATCGCTGACGCGGTCACTTTCTACACACTGCACAATCAGATCCCTGCAATTGCAATCCCCCTTGCGATCTACCCGCAACTGGACAACTACCTCGACTCCCAAGGTTGGCGCATTGCTGGCGAAACCGACATCATGGTTGCCGACACGAACGACTTTCCCAATTCGCCCCAGCACACCTCGGTCTCACAATTAAAGGGAATTAGGTGTGAAACTCTGGAAGTTCCAACATCAAGTTGGTGTGATTTTCAGGGTGCGACTCCACTCATAGAAGTGATCAATCGCTATCCGGCCTATTACCTTTCAGTATTTATCGATGAACAGCAAGTGGCCGCGGCACGAATCGCAATGAACAACGGTTGGGGGGTGATCACACGGGTGAAAGTGCAGAGTGACCACCGACTCCAAGGGATCGGTAGGTCGCTGATCCAAAAAGTGGCTGAAGTTTCCAGCGGGCACAACTCCTACAAACTCGCCCTGCAGGTGGACAGCTCCAACTCCAATGCGCTTACCTTCTTTAGGTCAGTTGGCTTTCGGTCTCACCACCGCAATCGTTATCGAGTCCCGGCAATTACGAATTGAGGATCAGGTCAAGGTGTGTCAGGGACAAACTCATGTGGTAGCCCATTCCCCTGCTCGGGAGTGATTCCAATGTGGAACAAACAAAGTTCATAAATCCCTATACGTATGCCCGCAATTGTGAACTTAAAGCGTGGACTCGGCAATTTGTTTAATTGCCGCCAATGTTTTCGGGATACCACTTCGTGCCTGTTCGGTGCGATCAGCAATCTGGGCTGCGGCCTCGCTTCCGTACCTCTCTTCAAACATGGCAATCCCTTCAGGTAGGAATTCCCAAGTCTCAGTGAGAATCGTTCCACCATCAACTTCGACAAAGGTGTATCCCCAACGGACATATTTGTTTCCAACCAACCACGCAAACTCCCGACCGGGTTCAGCAACTACAACTTGGGAGCGGGACTCCCACGTACGCTCGGGGAGGACATTGCGCCCGGTAAACCAGGCTCCCACTTCGCCCGCCGTAGTCTCGTCATCCCACCAGCAAGTTATGCAAATAGGGCTCCACTCACCAGT
>DKME01000001.1 GCA_002469525.1 Actinobacteria bacterium UBA7422 | reverse complement strand
AAAGCCGAAGCCCGCGAGGTCGTTGAAGAGATCAAGCCCGACACCGAAGTAGTCCTCGAAGAGGAAACGTCAGAGCCGGTCAATGAACTCGGTGAAGAAGAGGCAGCGGCTGAAGAAACCCCTGCAGCAGAAGCAGAGTCCAAGGAGTAACTCCTGAACTCGCAACACGATATTGATCAGCCCGTTCCCGGTCTTCCAGGGGACGGGCTGATTCGTCTGCGTGCATATATTTCCTATGACGGTTCGGGCTTTCACGGTTGGGGCGCCCAAGCTGATGCCCGCTCTGTTCAAGGTGAGTTTGAGAACATTATTGGCGCATTGATCCATGAACTTGAGTTGCCAACAATTGTTGCCGGCCGCACGGATGCTGGAGTGCACGCGAAAGCGCAAGTGATCCACTTTGATCTGCGCAGCGATCACCCCGAGCTTGGAAAACTCACCGCCGAACGCATGAACAAGGCTCTCCCCGGTGACATGCGAATTCTGAGAATCGAAGAAGCACCAATTGGTTTTGACGCTCGCTTCTCTGCGCTGTGGCGCGAATACAGTTACACAATTTCCGATGACCCAACAGGGCCGGCGCCATTGCGCCGACACGAAGTACTCCACTGGCCGGTGCCATTAGATGTGGACCGGCTCAATGAAGCAAGCCAATGCTTAATCGGGGTCCATGACTTCTTTGCATTTTGCAAAGAGAAACCACGCGCCACCACGATTCGGGAACTACAAAAACTGCAGTGGCACCGCAATCACGAAAACAATGTTGTCATGACAATCCGCGCCGACGCATTCTGTTACTCGATGGTCCGCACAATTGTCGGAGCACTGCTCCCAATCGGTGACGGTCGCAAACCAATCACCTGGACCCAACACCTACTGGACCAAAAGGACAAGCTCTCCCACATTCAAACTATGGAGGCCTACCCACTCACCCTGGAAGAAGTGGGCTACCCAAGTGATGAAGAGCTGCACGCACGCCAAGGTGAAACCAGGGCCAGGCGCGGGATGGACCGGAACCAAGGATCTTAGAACACGGATGATTCATTGGCTATTGCGCAAATGAGTGAGCCGAAGAGAAAATTTTTTGTCGGCACTGCCCTGAATGCGGGTTTAGCTCAGAATTGCGAATTTCGGGGGCGACCTTGGATGATGATTAAAGGTCACGCACATAGATTCAGTATTTGCACCGAGCAAACACTGCCTCAGGGCAATTCTTCGACCCTCTGAAATCAATTCTACTTTTGCCTCTAACATCATCCCAACGGGTGTTGGTCAAAACGTTCCTTGTCATATTATTTTTACCAACAAAATGTGCGAAAGAAAAGTTTGCTGTGCGAAAGTCAGAATCCGAGAATTGCACAGTATTCAGAGTCGCACCTATCCATTTTGAGCCGTAAAATTGTGTGTCATTTACTACAACTTCCTCTAAAAATGCATCAGTGAAGTTTGCTTTATAAAAACTGCGAGCCTGCAAATCCGTTTTACAACCAAACCTGTCCCCTTTTTTTATTTGGGAATCCGACAGATTCGCTTTCCCGAGATACGCGTTGTTAAAGTTGGTTCCGGTGAGAGGCCCGGCGCACCTACGGCTTGTTTCCCACGGCTCCCTTGAAATCACTGCCTTTAACTTTTGCGCCCTCCCATGACGCACCTCGCAACTTCGTTGCCCGCATATCTGTATTCAAGATAGACGCGCCTTCGAACTCACTCTTGTAGAAGTTGGACGAACTGAAATCACCCATATACACGTACGCCTCTGTCCACTTACTTCGCAAGAATGAGGTACCAGTCGCTTTCGGATTCCTGAGCCGCACTCGAGAGAAGTTCGCACCCGCCAGAGACCGCGCACCGAGTTTTGTTTTTATGCCCTGCGCGTCAGAGAAATCAGCGCCCTTCATATATGCATCCGTGAAGTTCGCGCCAGACAGGTTCGCGCCAGACAGGTTCGCATTCTTCATGTAGGCACCCGTAAAGTCCATATTGGCAAGGTTTGCTCCGTTGAGGTTCACATCCTTGAGGTTGTCTCCCGCGCATGATGTTCCTGGACGAATGAAACAGGACTTGAACACCGGGATGACATAGTCATTATTGCGCGAGAGAAACAACGGACTGCTGACGGAATTGAATCGCTGCTCGCTCGGTCCCCTGGCCCTCAGGGAGTCCCAGGTGGCGCTGAGTTGGTTGCCTCCAGCGTCACTCCATTGAACACCGAGCAGCGAGTAGTCCGAGGCCGTGTATTGGTACCAGAAGGTAGCCGTGATTCCCAACAGCCGGGAGTCTGCGTAGGTGAAATCCATGAGTTCATTGCCATATCCGGTCGACCAATCAACTCCCGGGCGAATCCCCGGACCCTTGAGCCCGTAGTTCACCTCCGTGTCGTAGATTCCAATGCTCAGAGCCGGCGAATCCGGGCCGAGCGCGTCCACCAGGGCGTTTTGCCACGAGATAATGTCATCAGCTCGTTGGGTCGCTGCCATGCGCGGGAAATTTTGACCCGTATCGAAATCGCGACCCGCGTCTCCATTCGGGTAGGAATGAATGGTCCACGTGTCGAACGGGGTCGACCCACTGCTCGCCACCTCGCCGGCGAAAGCGGAAGTGAAGCGCGCTGCTGATCCCCGCAGACGCGTAGTAATCGACGGTGCGGCGACCACGGCACCCGGATTCGTCGCCTTGATGATGCCGTAGGCGCTTTGCGCCATGGCAAACAGTTCGCTGGCCGACCCTTGCCAGAAGGTGGTCAGGTTGGCTTCGTTCCACAATTCGTAACCAGCAATGCGACCGCCGTACCGATTGACTACCCCCCGCACGTAGGTGTTCCAGTCTTCGATATTCGCCGGCGGGCTCGAACTCCCCGCGCCCCAACGCGGGTCACCGGCCCCCGGGTTTTGCGCCGCCCACTGGGGTGTCAGGCCGAGTACAAGAAACGGCCTGCCTCCCCATGACTCAACGAGGGCGATACGCCTATCGAGGATCGACCAATCGAATACACCAGGTTGGGGATTCACGTATCTCCACGCAACATCCATGTCCCACAGTCGATACATGGCCGCCGGTGGCGGTCGAAGACTTTCCAACCCAGCGTTCCACCCCACCTGGGGCGCGACCGACAAGGAGAACTCGTTCGCCGAAGGGGCTGCGCTCTGCAACGTCGTCAAACTCTGTTCCTTCGCCTGGTAAGAGGCCGAATAGCTTGCGTGCGCCGGCGACACAGGTCCCATCGCACTAACAGCTAGCAAGAGAGACACGGACGCAACGGATGAGAGGGCACGGTTCATAGACAGGACTTTACGCGCTGACGTAGAGACGGTGCAATACTCATGAGTCATTCACGCTCCATTGGTGCTCGTGCTAACCGGGGAAATTGTCTCCGGAGTCCGTCTCCTGTTCTTCCGGAGGCGGTCCTGGATCTTCAGGCTCCTCGGGAATCTCTTCCGGCTCTGGCTTCGGCTCTGGCTTCGGCTTTTTTGTCGGCTTACTCGTGTCCGTCTCACCAGAATCATCTGGCTTCTGGGTAGGGGACTGATTTTGGGCAGGTGTCTCATCTTTTTCGATGTTGGCACCCAGACCACTGGAGGACAAAAACGTTTTCAGTAGCGAAGTCTTGAGGGTTGATTTGAGAACCTTCAAGAGCGTCAGATCTGATGCGTCAACTTCAATTTGGCTAACCGAGCCAGGAGTTATGACAGTAGGAAGCGAAAATTCTGCTCTAGCACCTTCCCCCTTTTCATTAGTTACCGTGACCTGGGACTCCCCATCTTGATCTACGGGCTCAGCCGTGAGCGTGACATCGGGACCCACAACAAATCGGATAGTTACCAGTCCATTTGTGAGCGTGATATGCGTTGCTGCACCACCAGTGTTGCGCATGGAAACGGCCCCACTTGCAGTTGTAGTGATCTGCAGATCACCACTTTGATCGCCACTAAGTTCAGCCTGGACTCGGGGAGTACCAGGAATATCGAGCGACGCTCTCACGGGATCTTTAGATTCTGCGTTTTCTGGCTGGTGATTAAGATTAAAACTCACTTGATCAACATCACTGGGATTCCATTGCGCAGTGAATCCATTCGCCGCCGGATCGCCGGTTCGCAGTGGGGTGTAGATCACGGGTGAATCGCCGTCAGATGTCAGCTCTTTGACTGTTTTAGCTTCACCTTCTACCTCAGCGGAGACAAGAAGTTTTGTTGTTCGTGCAGACGAAGTGACAAGCACGTGGGCTCGCACCGCCCCTGCGTTCACACCGGTATCATTGACGTTGGTGGAGAACGGGGGTGCTTGTGGCAGAGCACGCATGGCAAGCGGAGTCACGTCCATAGAGCCAACGCCCCCACCTATGGCACTACCGACCGATGCTCCTGCAGCATCGAGTGGTTGGTAGGCCCATGTGTCGTCGGGGCTTGCGACAGTGAGTAGCTGCTGAACACCAGGAACGTTATTGTCGTACAGGCTGATTTCCCACCCGGAATCCACGGCGACTATTGATGCGGGAGTGACCGTATGTCCCGCTCCGGTTTCATCGTAAAGTCCCATCGTATAAATCGCCCCCTCCACCAGGGCAGACTGCAAGATTTCTGCGATAGCCACTGGCCCTGCCCGACGTGATTCCGCTGCGGCCTCCTGTGCACTAGAAAGCAACTGAGTTGCCCAAAGCTGCTCGATACTGCGCTGCAGATCCGCATTTTTTTCATTAAGGGCGTAGGCGAACGGCGCCGAGTCATTAAAACTTTGGACCGACGCGATGTTCTGGAAAAATTGTTGCGATAAAACGGCCATGCCCTCACAGCGACCTGCTGTAAGAGCCGAGTTAACTTGGTCAAGCCACTGCACGGCGCTGGGGAACAATTGGCAATCGCTGATCTTGCCACCAATGCAGACACTTTCAGGCCCAAATAGCGTGATCAAACTTTCCTTTTCTAAGGACCCAGACTGTTTCGAGTTCGCAAAAGAAAAACCATCAGGGTCGCTCAAAAATCCGGTGTTCACACTAATCTCAGTCGCTTGCGGTGATGCGCTTGCAGACGCTTCCCCTGTGGGTGCAGATTCGTCGCCACTGGCACAAGAGGTGGCCCCCAACAGGAGCACACCAATCGCAACAAAGCGAACCGCGCCCCACTTCTGCACACTTGACCTCATTGCACGTCCCCCAAAGATGTGACTACGCGGATACCGGGAAGGTCCGTTTGCATTTCCACGACATCTACTCCAGCCCCGTCCACCAGCCAGTACTGCTTACCGTCAAGGTTGATGCTTTCAAAGCCCTGTAATGAATTAGTGATTGCGTCAATAGTCGCTTTTACCGAAGTGCCGGCGGCGTCACCAACTTCCGGATCCGTTGGGATCGTGGCGACAATGCAGTCACCTGTCGTCGTACAAAAGGTTCGAGCTTGAGACTCAATTGTTCCACTCGGTGTCTCTGGGACGAAAATTATTGAGTAGCCCGCCGCCGCTGGGGCCGTATCAGGCACCCAAATCCGACTTACTCGGTCCCTCGCTTCCTCCGAGTTGGCTGCCGGTAAATCTAGGATCAGGAGCCCGGCCGCAAGCTCACCCAATTGAGCACCGTCAATTCCTTCAGTTCCCGCGTCACCGCGTAGACCGGGTACGACTTCATCTGTCGCCCCAGAGGCCATGTCAGTTTCACTTGGCGTACCCGTTTCTCCAAGAGTCTGCACGGCAAAACCACCGACCCCAACGATCAGCAAGGTCGAGGCCGCGAGTGCCATAACTTTCCATAAACGTGGTCCTCGAGTTTTTTCCAGCCTTCGTTCGACCAAAGAAGGCGCTTCGTCACCGGAGGACACCTTTGAGGAAGGGAGCTGGTCGAGAACTAACTGCACAAGTCGTGTTGGAGCTTCAACCACCTCGTGTGTGGCAGGTTCGAGAAAAGCATTGTAATTAGCGAGGACCAGTTGAGAGAAATCCTGATCACTCGCGACTGTGGGGTTAACTTCCTCGCCCTCTCCCACGCCAGTTGTGTCATTCATCTTGGGGCCCCTTTCGGAAAGAATCGACGTTCCTCGCGGTCGTGAACGGTCGAAGGTGCCCGAGATCCTCAGCAAGAGATCGCCTGGCCCTGGACAAGCGCGACTTAATTGTTCCTTCAGCACATCCCAATATTTCAGCAGCATCGAGTTGCGTGTATCCGTACATATCGACCAAGAGAATCGTTTGTTGTTGCTCATGTGACAAAAGCGCCAGCGATCGGGAAACATCTAAATGTGCATCACTGGGATGAACAAGGTCAATGCTGGGTGCGGTATTTGCTTGCACTTCGATGTCCTCTAGGTCGGCGAGTTCGGAAGTTAGGTTCTTCTGGCGCTTCTTGACACAAGCAAGAGCAGCGTTAACCGCGATTCGGTGGATCCACGTGCTGACCGCTGAATCACCCCTGAAATTTGCGGCGGCCCGATGAGCCGAAAGGTACGTCTCTTGAAAGGCATCAGCTGCGTCCTCTTCATTTGCGGTGATTTTCAGTACCACTGCCCAAGCAGCACCAGAGGTCCGCCGGACGATTTCAGGGAAAGCTGTTTCGTCTCCTGACACGTGGTCGAGCAGGAGCTCCAAATCTGTTTTATCTCTTTCTACCATGTTAATGAGAGCGTAACGAAGAAAGCCATTGGGCGTTGGTTCGCATCTTCGAGTCGCTTGGTAACAATGAGGTTTCCTCGGGTAGCGCAGGGCTAACGAGTGAAGAGCGTTAGGACTGCCCGCCCATGGCCTACAACCTCGCCACTGAGCTTGCCGGCCCTGCTGGTCAGGGGTCCTTGGGAGAGCCAAGCCCGATTCCCGACCAATAACTGCCGCCCGCATCAGGCTCGACTTGAGCGAATTGTTTTACTTATTTGCTTCTTGGTAATGCTGAACCTTTTGCTCACCACTTTTGATGAATCTTCGAGATTGACCACGAGCCTGTAGTAACCAGACTTAATCTTGATTTTTGTGAAGGCTGCCACGTCCGCGCCGCCCAACAGAGCGGAGTCGATCTTCCGGTAAACAATTTTACTCTTCCGAGGCTTGCCTTTCTTAGTAGTAGCAGTCTTGAACTTGACCGTGAATCTTTTTTGAAGAGTGACACTCACTACCGCGCTATTGGCGCCGGCGAGCTGAAGTTCTTCCATGTCAACCTTCAGTGTGACACTTTTTCCCGAGCCAATCAGTTGCAAGGCAGCACGCGGAACGGGGAGTCTCGTCGTTACCGACGTCGCGATTTGACTTGTCGCCGATGAAGCGACAGGCGTTAGAGCCCCGGGTGCAGATGGCGCGCCTGCTGCCGGGCTACCACTACCGTCAGATGCGGGCTCTTCGTCGACAGGTGCGGATTCTTCACCNNGGTGCAGATGGTGCACTGGCTGCGGGCCCGTCCACGTAGGTGTATCCACCCCACAGGGATGCTCGTCCAACTAAAGGAGCCAAAACAATATGAATGTTTACTTGACCAGCAGTTGCCGAAGGCGGCACGACGGCATCAATGTGTTGACCGCTATGCACGGTAAATGATGGCGATGCAATTTCTCCGAACATGACGGATCGTGCTGTCTCAAAGCCCCAACCAGCCAATGAGATTGTCTGCCCACCTGCCAGGGGTCCACTGCTATGACTCAATTGGGTGATTTCATGCATGCCGCCGCCACCGCCGCCACCGC
>DKME01000005.1 GCA_002469525.1 Actinobacteria bacterium UBA7422 | reverse complement strand
AAGTGCAAAGTTCAGATATTGGAAGGTAGCGTTCCTGTCACGAACTTGGACTCGCGTGCCTTCAAACAAGAAGAACTTGATGCAGGCTGGCGCCTGGCATGCGTATCCCATGCGACTGCATCACTTAAAGTGCATGTGCCTCCTCTCACAACTCGCCCAAAGGCGTCAACCGTCGGGGTCGGTCGGCAGGTGATCCTCCGCCCTTCTGTAATTAAGCGCTATATAGAGGTGTCCGAACCCTCACTTAGGGACCAAAGATCTGACCTGCGTCGCGTTCTCGACGAGATCAGCGACGTCACGGTCAACATCGATCCGCAACTGATCAAGGAGCTTCCCAAGGTATTGCGGACATCCGATTTCAAGGTGACATGTGTTGTTGTTGCCGACCAACTCATTGCAATCGAACCTGGAGATACGACCACAGCACTCTATGGAATCGCATACGACCTTGGCACGACGACTGTTGTTGCCTCGCTCATGGACCTAGCCACGGGGACGCCTTTAGCGGTTGCCTCAATGCTGAATAAGCAGCAGCCGTTCGGCGCAGACGTGATCAGTCGAATCAGTGCAACAATGCTCGATGAAAATGCTTTGGACAAACTCCGGGAGCTAGCACACTCCACCTTGAGTGATCTAACAAATGAGGTGTGTGCTGAAGCGGATATCTCCCCAGAACAGGTTTTTGAAATTGCAATTGCGGGTAATGCAACCATGGTGCAAATCGCTTTAGGAATCGACCCTGAACCACTTGGAGTCGCTCCATTCATTATGGCTACTGAGAGTTACCCAACTTTTCTTGCTAGCGAATTAGGCGTGATGCTTCACTCACGCGCTCGCGCATTCTTATTCCCTGCTTTGGGTGCCTATGTGGGTGGAGACATTATTTCAGGCGCGCTGGCTACCGGCATGGATCGCGACAAGCGGCTTCGCCTATTCATTGACATCGGGACTAATTGCGAGATTGTGCTTGGTGACGGTGAGCGACTCATCTCGACTGCGGCTCCAGCCGGGCCAGCATTTGAAGCCGCTTCGATCAAGTGCGGTATGCGGGCGGCGGCAGGTGCAATCGAGGTTGTCACCCTCACTGAAACAGACGTTCACCTTCAAGTGATCGAAGACGCTGAACCCATTGGTCTGTGTGGATCCGGACTCGTTGACGCTGTCGCTGAATTGGCACGGATGCGCATCGCAGATCCTTCTGGCCGATTCATGAGCGACGAAGTTATGGCAGAAACATGGCCAGCTTTATCTCATCGATTGATCACAATCGGTAAGGAACGGGTATTCGTTCTTTCCTTCGACTCAAATAATGAAGCGGGCGTATTCCTCTCACAACGTGATATTCGAGAATTGCAGTTTGCTAAAGCAGCGATCTCAACCGGCTGGAAACTCCTTCTCGAAGAGTTCGGAGTGAAGGAGAGTGACATTACGCAAGTACTCCTTGCCGGATCATTTGGTACCTACCTGTCAGCAAAAAATGCAATCGCAATTGGCCTGGTGCCCAAAATCCCGGTACTGCGTGTCATAAGTGCCGGTAACGTTGCCGGGGAAGGGGCAAAAATGGTGCTGCTCTCTGGGCCCGAACGTAATGGAGCCACCGCTTTGATGCGGGAAATCGCGTACTTAGAGCTCTCAGACCGAACGGACTTCAATGACCGATTCGTAGACGAATTGGCCTTCCCCGTCGTATGAACACCGCACAAGGATTTCAAACAAGATATTTTCATAATACGAATATAAGTCTTGCATTTTCTGATATATTATCTTCTTGTGAGTGATTCTTTAGCCGAGCAGGCATACTCGAGCATTCGGCGTCTGATCGTGACGGCGGAATTAGCGCCAGGTTCAGTCCTGTCCGAAGCTGAGCTTCAGGATTCCCTCGGCTTAGGTCGAACCCCAATCCGAGAAGCACTGCGAACATTGGCCAATGACCACTTGGTAGACGTGTACCCCCGAAGAGGGATGTTTGTTGCAGGTGTCGACGTCCGTGATCTGCGTGCGTTGAGTGAGGTCCGAGCAGTTCTTGAGCCATTCGCCGCCGGGATAGCCGCAGAACGCCGTGACGATTCAGACGTCGCAGCGATCGATCAACTATTGGCCGAAATCCGAGAACACAAGAATGTTGATATTCGGACGTTGATTGATCTAGACGAGCGAATTCACCATCGGGTGTATGCCGCGACTCACAATTCATTCCTCATCTCTGACCTCAATCGCTATTACACCCATGCACTGCGTATTTGGTTCTTGGCGCTGGACAACGTGGAAAATCTCACTGAAGCCGTCGAAGAACACGCAGAGTTGCTCACGGCGATTCGAGACTCAAATGCGCGGTTAGCCGTAAAAATAATGACCCGCCACATTAACGACTTCGAAGACGAAATGCGCAAGGCCCTGTAATACCCGTAGTAGACAAGAAATGAACCCACCCCAGTAAAGGAATGCAAATGAGTGAAGTACCATCGAAAGCCAAAGTAGTTGTTATCGGCGCGGGAATTGTCGGTAACTCGGTCGTTTACCACTTGGCAAAACTCGGCTGGAAAGAGATCGTTCAGATCGACAAAGGCCCACTCCCCAACCCCGGCGGTTCAACGGGTCACGCGTCTAACTTTATTTTCCCGGTTGACCACACAAAGGAAATGTCCGAGCTAACACTGGACAGTATGCGCCAATACAAAGAATTCGGTGTCTTCGTGGAATCCGGTGGCATTGAAGTCGCACGTACACCAGAACGCATGCAAGAGTTCCACCGTCGCATGCAGTCTGCCCGCGCATTCGGAATTGATCACTCGTCCTTACTCACCCCGGAAGAAATCAAGGAAATCGTTCCCTATATCGACGAAACCATAATTTTGGGCGGTTTCCAAACCACTTCTGCTGGCGTTGTGGACTCCCTTCGCATGGGCACGTTGATGCGCGAAGACGCTATGGAAAAGGGCGCATTAACGGTCTCGGCCAACACCGAAGTGCTGGATATTGTCGTAGAAGATGACCGGATCAAATCTGTTGTAACAGACAAGGGGGAAATTGAATGCGACTACGTCGTTATTGCGACCGGCTGCTGGGGACCCAAGCTGGCAGCCATGGCGGGCGTATCCATTCCGCTGACACCCGCAGTTCACCAAATGAAAGATATCGGCCCTGTGCCCATGTTCTTGGACGCAAAGTCAGACATTGAGTATCCGGTTGTTCGTGACATGGATACGAACATGTACGAGCGCCAGCACGGAACCGGCCTGGAAATTGGCTCCTACGCTCACCGTCCGATCCTGTACAAGGTCGAAGACATCCCGAGCAACGCTGAAGCGGCACTAACCCCGACAGAATTTCCCTTCACACAAGAGGATTTCGATATCCAAGATGAGCACGCACTTGAGCTTATGCCAGAAATCGTCGGTGATGAATCAATCGGTGAGAAGTACGCAATCAATGGCTTGCTATCACTCGTACCTGACAGCATGCCGATCTTGGGTGAAGCACCCAACGTCAAGGGACTGTGGTCCGCTTCCGCAGTCTGGGTGAAGGAAGGTCCGGGAGTTGGACGGGCAATCGCAGAAGACATGGTTCTTGGTGTCTCGGAAATTGACTGGCATGGTGAAGAGTATTCCCGTTTCCAAGATTTCCAGATGAGCCACGAGTACATCCAAGCTCGCTGCTTCGAAGGCTTCAACAAAATGTACGGAATCGTGCACCCATCGGAGCAGTGGGAGTCGCTTCGTGGAGTGCGCGTGTCCCCATTCTATGAGCGCGAAAAGTCACTGGGTGCCTTCTTCTTCGAAGCAGGTGGCATGGAAAGACCACAATGGTATGAAGCCAATGCAGAACTCGTTACCAAGTTCGGTGACGCGGTTATGCCGCGTACCGCCGAGTGGGAGTCGCGCTGGTGGTCACCGATCATCAATGCCGAGCACTTGCAACTTCGTGAAACATGCGCGATCGCAGACCTCACCGCATTTGTCATATTTGACGTAACAGGTCCAAAAGCTCTTGACGTGGTTCAAAAAACTGTTGTCCGCCAAATGGATGTCGCCGTGGGCAAAACCATCTATACCCCGGTTCTAGCACCTAATGGTGGGTTCAAAGCTGACCTCACGGTCATGCGTCTAGCCAAGAACCACTTCCGCGTCGTTACCGGTGGAGCGCATGGCATGGCCGACAAGAAGGCGTTTGCCAACAACCTCCCAGAAGATGGAACCGCCCACATATCTGACCAAACATCGGGCATGACGACAATCGGGCTTTGGGGACCAAATGCACGTCTTGTCCTGGAGTCCATCACCCAAGACGATGTCAGCAATGAAGGCTTTCCGTTTGCTAGCAACCGAATCATCGAGATCGGCAATGTGCGAGTGCTTGCGTCCCGAATTTCCTATGTTGGTGAGCTGGGTTGGGAACTCTATGTTCCCGTTGAGTCAGGGCTTGCGCTCTGGGACATGATTTGGGAAGCAGGTAAGGCGCACGGTCTGATAGCAGCGGGGGCGGGTGCCACCGTGGGAACTGGGCGTCTAGAAAAGAGCTACCGCGCCTACGGAAACGAGCTCGAGACCAGCTACAACATGGTCGAAGCAGGCATGGTGTTCCCGAAGGTCAAGGATCAGGATTTCGTGGGCAAGGACGCTTATGTCAAGCACCGCGCCGAAGAGCCCACGTCGATTCTGTGCTCACTTTTCATTGATGACCACACGTCGTCTACCGGTGAAAAGCGTTACCCACTTGGCTGGGAACCCGTAGTCACCCGCGAAGGGGAACTACTCATTGACGCAAAAGGCCGTCGCTCATTTGCTAACAGCGCCGGGTCGGCTCCTTCCCTTGGTAAACACCTAATCATGTCCTACCTGCCACCCGAGTACGCAAAAGTTGGTACGGAACTCGCAATTGAATACATGGGAGATCGACTGCCTTGCACCGTTGCCGTGGTCGGCAGCAAGCCACTATTCGACCCCGAGAACGAACGCGTTCGTTCCTAATCGATACTCAGCTATCTAAGGAGAATCCTCAATGGAAATTGCTGTATGTGTAAAACGCGTTCCACTGGTTGGTAGTGCTTTCATGCTCACCGACGATTCCATGTCAATCGATACTTCCCGGATCGGTGCAACGTTAAGCCCACACGAGGAAAACGCCGTTGAAGCTGCCGTGCGTCTAGTCGAGGCGCACGGAGGCAGCATCACTTTGTTTTCCGTGGGAGGCGCCGACGCTGAAGAGCAACTGCGAGAGCAATTGGCGATTGGTGCCGACCGAGCAGTTCTCATTGACACCGAGGGTGTTGAGATTGACTCCAAGGCAACTGCCGCATTGCTTGCGCAAGCGATCAAAGACGACTCCACCGATTTCGATCTTGTGATTCTTGGTAGTGAGAGCGCTGACTCCGGCGGGTATCAAACGGGTATTCGGATCGCCCACGCACTTGGTCGGCCCGTTGTCACCAACGTCAAGGGGCTGAACATTGAGGCCAACAGAGCCACATGCGAAAGGGCGGTTGGCTCCACGCGAGAGGTCTACGAGGTCACCCTTCCCGCTGTGATCACCGTCCTTGATGGTTTGAATATTCCCAGGTATCCCTCGGTACCAGGCCGCATTAAGGCGCGCAAAAAGCCGGTGGACAAGGTCAGCATCACGATTCCAGCACAAACCACGGTTCGCACAACGCTGCGAGTCCCAGTGTCCACGAGCAAGGGAGCAACGGACCTCGGTACCGGCCCAGACGCTGCAAAAGCACTGGTTGAAGTACTTAAGCAAATAGGAGTAATGCAATGATGTTAGTTTTCGCCGACCATGACCGTGGGACTATCGACCCATTAACTTTCCAAGCCCTCACGTTCGCGCGCAACCTCGACCCAGACGTTCAAGCAGTGCTCGTGGGTGGCGGCGGAGCCGGCCTTGATGTAACAGCGGCTGCAGCAGAACTTGCCCAGTATGGCGCGCAGATAGTTCATGTCGTTGAAATTGCCGGCTATTCGGACTACGCCCCACTTGCCGCGGCACGCGCCCTAGTTGAACTACTTGTTTCAACTGGCGCCAAGGCACTCGTGGCCGCAAGCAGCGCTCGGGGCAATGAAGTTCTTGCGCACGTTGCTGCAATCACCGACCGTCCTTTCACCGCAGATTGCTACAGCATTTCGATCGGTGACCCACACCAGATTGTTCGGGCACGCTGGGCCGGGAACCTGCATGAGGAAGTGGACGTTACCGCTGACGTTGTGATTGCGACAGTTTTCCCTCACAGCACGGAGGCAACACCCGCACCCGCAGCTGGCACGCTCAAAGAGTTCACGGCAACGGTCAGCGAACACGATTTAGCCGTGCGCGTTATCAACCGAATCGGGGCTAGTACCGGCGGTGTCACTTTGCCTGAAGCGAAGGTAATTGTCTCAGGCGGTCGAGGGATGGGTGGCCCAGAAGGGTTTACGATCTTGGAGGAAATCGCTGGCGCGCTGGGCGGCACCGTAGGTTGCACTCGCGTTGTGACAAGTGCGGGCTGGAGACCACATGCCGAGCAGGTCGGCCAAACCGGGACAAAAGTCGCTCCGGACCTCTATCTGGCTTGCGGGATTAGCGGGGCAACACAACACCTCGCCGGTTGCAAGAACAGCAAAACACTGATCGCGATTAATACAGACGCCGACGCAACGATTATGAACCACGCTGACTACATAATTGTTGGCGACGTGAATCAGATTCTTCCTCTCGTGCTCAACGAAATTCAAGCCTCAAAGTCTTAAGCCCCATCCCTAACATCAAAGGATTTACATGCTTTCTGACATTGAAATCGCCCAGGCCGCAACCATGGAACCGATCGGTGACATTGCGGCAAAGTTGGGGATTCCTCTTGCCAACATCGAACCCTACGGGCACTACAAAGCAAAGGTCCATCTTTCCTATCTCGCCGACCTACCTGCGAAACCGGATTCGCACCTGATCCTTGTCACGGCAATCAGTCCCACTCCCCCGGGTGAAGGGAAAACCACGACCAGCGTCGGCTTAGCCGACGGGTTGAGCCATATCGGTAAAGACGTCATGGTGTGCCTGCGCGAGCCTTCCCTGGGCCCAGTTTTTGGCATGAAGGGTGGCGCAGCTGGTGGAGGCAAGGCCCAAATTGTTCCCATGGAGGACATCAACCTGCACTTCACGGGTGACTTTGGCGCAATTGGGCTTGCAAACAACCTGTTGGCCGCATTGATTGACAACCACGTCCATCATGGCAACACACTCGATATTGACGTGCGACGGATCACGTGGAAGCGCGTTGTTGACATGAACGACCGGGCGTTACGAGACATAACCGTTGCACTCGGTGGTCCAGGAAATGGTTTCCCAAGATCCGACGGCTTTGACATCGTGGTTGCCTCTGAGATTATGGCGATTTTCTGCCTCGCGACCTCACTTGAGGATCTCAAAGAGCGCATGGGCAATATCGTGATTGGCTACACGCGGGACCGTCGACCGGTTACCGCTCGGGAGCTCAACGCTGAAGGCGCAATGACTGTGTTGCTCAAAGATGCCCTAGCACCGAATCTAGTTCAAACGCTGGAGAACACACCTGCGTTTGTACATGGTGGCCCTTTCGCAAATATTGCTCACGGATGCAATAGCGTGATTGCAACGAGCGCTGCAATGAAACTTGCTGACTACGTTGTAACGGAGGCTGGTTTCGGGGCGGACCTTGGAGCCGAGAAGTTTATTGACATCAAATGTCGCAAGTCAGGACTTCGTCCATCGGTTGTGGTCATCGTCGCAACTGTTCGAGCCTTAAAGTTTCACGGTGGAATGGACCATGGAACGGACGAGGACCTCGATGCACTTTCCGCTGGCCTTGTGAACCTCGAGCGTCACATCAGCAATGTGCGCGACGTGTACGGCTTGCCAGCAATCGTGTCCATTAATAAATTCACCACTGACACTGACGCCGAAATCGCACTACTCACAGAACGAGTAAAGGCTCTTGGCGCTGAAGTCGTGCTGGCCAACCATTGGGCTGACGGTGGTCCAGGTGCAGCTGCACTTGCTGAAAAAGTTGTAGCAGCGTGCGAAACCCAATCCAGCATGACTTTTGTCTACGAAGACGATTTGTCGCTGTTTGCCAAAATTGAAGCTATCGCTCACAGAGTTTATGGAGCATCAGAGGTTACCGCTGACAAGAAAATACGGACGCAAATCAAGGAGCTAGAGGCTGCGGGTTACGGGCATTTCCCCGTGTGCGTGGCAAAAACACAGTATTCCTTTTCAACAGATCCAACTTTGCGCGGTGCCCCGACCGGCCACAGTATTAATATCCGCGAGGTTCGACTTGCCGCCGGTGCAGAGTTCATTGTCATGGTCTGTGGAGACGTTATGACCATGCCTGGCTTGCCCAAGGTGCCATCAAGTGAAAAAATTGATGTCATCGACGGCGCGGTTGTTGGACTGTTCTAGGTGAGTGTTTCAACGCAGTCGAGATCAACCGTGCGGTTCCGAGCAGGAGCGGCTCAAACCCACGTTGATCGCTTGGCGGTGGAGGCACCCCTCACCCTCGTATTGGACGGTGAAGTCCTCGTCACCACGATGCGAACACCCGGGAGTGATACCGAGCTGGTCTGTGGCTGGTTGATTAACGAATCTGACGTTTTCCAGCAGGGTGACATTGAGACAATTCAAGAATTCGCGGGCCGGTCAAGTGAGAGCGACTCCGAAAGCAAAGATATGGAAGATATTGACACGGTCTTGGTCACTCTGGCACCTGGGATTAACGGTCCGCGGCCGAAAGCATTCATGACCACTAGCGCCTGCGGAGTATGTAGTTCTGACATTCTGGCGGCTTTCGCAGGGCCAAAGGCCGATCTCGCTCATGAAAACTGGANNACTCAATGCGATCCAGTGCGAAACCATGATTGAGGCAATGCGCGAGCATCAAAAACTCTTCGACAAGACCGGCTCCCTTCACGCTGCTGCCCTCTTCACCGAAACGGGCGAAGTTCTCTTTGTACGGGAAGATGTTGGCCGACATAATGCTGTAGACAAAGTCGTGGGAAAGGCCTACCTTGAAGGCAATTTCCCGATGACCAACCATATTTTGACCGTGAGCGGTCGGGTATCCTATGAAATAGTGCACAAGGCGCTCACCGCTTCAGTTGCTGCAATCGTTGCCGTTTCTGGCCCAACCACCTTGGCAGTAGACCTTGCCAGGGAACATGGTCTTGTGCTTATTGGTTTCACTCGCGAAGGAACATTCAATATCTATTCAGGTGCGGAAAAGGTGATCATGTGAGAGCAATCATGTGGGAGTCAACCGAGGCAAGCGCACTTGTTGACTCGGAAGTTGTCCTAGGCAATCCACTTGTCGCACTACAAGCCCTACAGTCTCAGTACGGGTTCGTCCACCCCGAAGCTATTGACCTGGTGGCGGGCGCATTCAATATTTCTCGCGCTGAGGTCTTTGGAATTGTCACCTACTATTCCGATTTTAGAACTGAGCCCTTGACGGGAACCCACGTGCGCGTGTGCATGGGCGAAGCATGCCAGGCTGTTGGAGCTCGCTCACTTAATTCGGAAGTCGAACATTATGCAGCGGAGCACAGTGACGCTCGACTAGCAACGACCGAAGTCTTCTGCATGGGTAACTGCGCATTGGGGCCGACCGCAGTTGTTGGCGAAACTCTGATTGGACTAGCGACGGTGGACAAAATTGTTTCGCAACTAGAACGGGAACCTTCGTGAAAATTTATGTTCCCGTGGACAGCTCAGCAAAGTCGGTCGGCTCTGAGAGTGTGGCCGGCACTATCCGCGCGGCATTACCTGATGCCCAGATTGTGCGCAATGGCAGCCGAGGCATGCTGTGGCTCGAGCCTCTCGTCGAGGTGGAAACAGAACTTGGGCGTGTCGCCTACGGCCCGATTTTCCCTGAAGATGCCGAGTCGCTGGCGCAGGCAATCGCATCAAATGGAACCCACCACAAGTTCCTGGGTGTAACGGCGGACTTGCCGTGGATCCGGGAACAGAATAGGTTGACATTTGCCCGGGTCGGAATCTCCGATCCCTTAAACCCAACGGATTATGTAGAACTTGGTGGTTTGGCCGGCCTGCGCAATGCAGTTGCCCAACCACACACAATTGTCGACCAAGTTATGACTTCCGGCCTTCGAGGCCGTGGTGGTGCCGGATTCCCAGCCGCGATTAAATGGCGAACGGTCGCTCAATGCGAGGCAGATGTGAAATACCTGTGCATCAATGCCGACGAAGGCGACAGTGGAACTTTCGCCGATCGCATGCTCATGGAAGGCGACCCCTTTACCCTGATTGAAGGCATGGCAATCACCGCGATTGCAACCGGAGCGAGTGTCGGTTTTATTTACATTCGCTCCGAATATCCCGATGCAATCCGGGTCATGAACGCGGCATTGACCATTGCGCGTGAGCAAGGATGGATTGGCAATTCGATTCTAGGATCCGAATTCACATTCGACGCATACGTGCGGGTCGGTGCCGGCTCGTACGTCTGTGGCGAAGAGACTGCCATGCTGGAAAGCCTTGAAGGTAAACGCGGGATGGTGCGTCCTAAGCCACCGATTCCAGCCCTTGAAGGGCTTTTTGGGAAGCCAACCGTCATTAACAACGTCATGACCATCGCCGCGGTTCCCTATATTCTCACCCACGGTGGTGAGGCTTACGCCGACTTCGGAACTGAGAAATCTACAGGAACCAGCGTCTACCAACTGGCGGGAAATATTGCACAAGGCGGAATCGTCGAACTGGGATTCGGCGTGACCTTACGACACCTCGTTGACCATTTCGGTTCGGGTACTCGAAGTGGGGAACCCCTTCGGGCTGTTCAAGTGGGCGGCCCATTGGGCGCTTATCTAAGCAAGGGACAACTCGACGTTCCCATGGACTACGAATCCCTGGCTGGAATTGATGCCATGCTTGGCCACGGCGGAATCGTAGTTTTTGACGACTCCGTGGACATGGCTCAACAAGCGCGATTTGCCATGGAGTTTTGTGCTGAGGAGTCCTGTGGAAAATGCACACCGTGCCGAATCGGCTCAACCCGCGGCGTTGAAGTTATTGATCTGATTATCCGGGGCGAAGACCGTGCCGGAAATCGAGACTTACTTGTTGACCTATGTGAGGTAATGACCGACGGATCCCTCTGTGCCATGGGAGGATTGACTCCAATGCCGGTCCTAAGCGCACTCACGAAATTCCCCGAAGATTTTGGACTCCTACCGGAAGGGCACACAACATGACTCTGACACAGGAACAGGATCTGGGAACCCCAGCGCGAGAGTCAACACAGGTCGTGAGTCTTGAGATTGACGGCCAGAGCATTGAGGTGCCCGCCGGAACTTCGGTTATGAGAGCCGCCGCTCTAATTGGTAATGACATTCCCAAACTATGTGCAACCGACAGTTTGGAACCATTTGGTTCCTGTCGCCTTTGCGTTGTCGAAATTGACGGCCGCAAGGGAACTCCGGCCTCATGCACAACACCGTGTGAAAGCGGAATGAAAGTCTCAACCCAAAGTCCAAAGGTCTCCAAGATTCGCACGGGTGTCATGGAGTTGTACATCTCAGACCACCCACTTGATTGCCTCACCTGCCCAGCCAACGGGGACTGCGAATTGCAGGACATGGCGGGAATTGTGGGCCTGCGCGACGTGCGCTACGGCTATGAAGGCTCCAACCACCTTGATGGTGAGACTGATGATTCAAATCCATATTTTTCTTTTGATGACAGCAAATGCATTGCCTGTAGTCGATGCGTCCGTGCGTGCGAGGAAGTACAGGGAACATTCGCTTTAACCATCTCAGGTCGTGGCTTTAATTCACGCGTGAGCGCTGGCGCCGGACAGTCATTTCTGGAAAGTGATTGTGTGTCTTGTGGCGCATGTGTACAGGCCTGCCCCACGTCAACCTTGCAGGAAAAATCAGTTATCGAGATTGGACTGCCAACCAGGTCCGTGAAAACAACCTGTGCTTACTGCGGAGTCGGCTGTTCGTTCACGGCCGAGCTACGCGGGAACGAACTCATTCGCATGGTCCCTGACAAGACCGGAGGAGCGAATGAAGGCCACTCCTGCGTCAAGGGCCGTTTTGCGTGGGGCTATGCAACCCATGAAGAGCGAATCACATCACCCATGATCCGGGACTCGATTGACCAAGAGTGGCAAGAAGTCACATGGGATGAAGCAATTGCATTTTCAGCCCGTAGGCTGCGAGAAACCCAAGAGACCTACGGTGTTGATTCAATTGGTGGAATCACCTCTTCACGTTGCACCAACGAAGAAGTGTATGTAGTCCAGAAGTTGATCCGCACTGCTTTTGGTAACAACAATGTCGATACTTGCGCACGCGTGTGCCACTCGCCAACAGGCTACGGTCTGAACCAGACTTTTGGCACTTCTGCCGGGACACAGGACTTTGCCTCAGTGGCACTCGCAGACGTGATCATGGTGATTGGGGCCAATCCAACTGATGCACACCCGGTCTTTGCCTCCCGTATGAAAAAACGTCTGCGCGAGGGCGCCGGCCTCATCGTGGTCGACCCGAGGAAAATCGGGTTAGTTCGCTCCCCACACGTTGAGGCTGATTTCCACCTGCCCCTTCTGCCCGGAACCAACGTCGCCATGATGAATGCATTCGGGCACGTCGTTGTCACAGAAGGTCTGGTCGATCGGGCCTTCGTCGCGGAACGCTGCGACCCAATGTCCTTTGCCGCGTGGGAAAAGTTCATTTCCCTCCCAGAGAACAGCCCCGAAGCAATGGAAGAATCAACCGGAGTCAGCGCCCTTGAAGTTCGGGCCGCTGCCAGGGCGTATGCGAATGCGGCCAACGGAGCGATCTACTACGGACTTGGCGTCACCGAACACAGCCAAGGTTCCACCATGGTCATGGCAATGGCCAACCTCGCGATGGCAACGGGCAATATCGGGCGTCAGGGTGTTGGAATCAACCCACTACGCGGGCAAAACAATGTTCAAGGTTCGTGCGACATGGGTTCCTTCCCGCACGAATACCCTGGCTACCGCCACGTCTCTGATGACACTGTCCGGGAAGCTTTTGAATCTTTGTGGGGCACACCACTGCGTTCTGATCCGGGCATGCGAATCCCCAATATGTTGGACGCTGCAAATGCTGGCGAGTTCAAGGGTATTTACATCCAAGGCGAAGACATTGCTCAGTCTGATCCGAACACCGAGCACGTCATGTCGGCACTGCGTTCCATGGAAATCGTAATCGTTCAGGACTTGTTCCTCAATGAAACAGCAGCCTTTGCACACGTGTTTCTTCCTGGAACATCGTTCCTAGAAAAAGATGGCACGTTCACCAATGCCGAACGCAGGATTAACCGGGTCCGCCCGGTCATGCCTTCACCCACAGGAATGAGCGAATGGGGGGTAACCAGCGCCCTGGCACAAGCTTTGGGTTACGACATGCATTACAACCAGGCAAGTGAAATCATGGATGAAATTGCTTCCATTACGCCTACCTTTGCCGGTGTCTCCTTTGCACTCCTCGACGAAGTCGGAAGCGTGCAGTGGCCTTGTAACGAAGCAAACCCGCTCGGCACACCCACAATGCACAAGGATCGATTTGTCCGCGGGGAAGGGCAGTTCATTACCACCCCATACGTTCCCACCGACGAACGCACAACTCGAAAATTCCCGTTATTACTCACAACGGGACGGGTGTTGAGCCAATACAACGTCGGGGCGCAAACGCGTCGCACGGCTAATTCGGTGTGGCATCAGGAAGATATTTTGGACATGCATGAATCCGACGCTGAGGTTCGTGGAATCTCTGACGGAGACTGGGTGCTCGTGAGTAGCCGGGTGGGAGAGACGCGACTGCGGGTAAGTGTCACCAACTCGACCGCTGCAGGGGTCGTATACACGACATTTCACCATCCCGTGAGTGGCACCAATGTGATCACGACGGACAACTCAGACTGGGCGACCAACTGCCCTGAATACAAGGTGACCGCCGTGGAAATCAGACCTTCAGTTATGGCTGGTCGCTAATGCAGATAAGTCGACTTCCCGCCATGCTGGATCAAATCACCCGCAATATTCCCAACACGGGGGATCCAACCGTGGCGAGTGTGGCTCATGTCCAACGATTTTGGACCCCAAAAATGATCGATGAAGCACTCGACCTTTCACGTGCTGACCCAGAATTATTTAGCACGTCCGCACAAAAAGTCCTATCCCAACTAGCACCTTTGGCAGGTATCCGTGACGCAGGTTCAAGTAACTAAATGGCGGGAAATCCCCTCAATGATCGTCGCCAAGGACGGCGAGGATCAAGTCAAGATCTCACTCCCCCAGCGCTTCCAGGAAGCAATAGACGAGGCAGCGATGCGTTTGGGTGAAGATGACGCGGACTCATATATAAACGGATGGGTTCGGGATTCCTGGGAAACTGTGGCAGGATCTGCTACGACCGCCGCTGAGGCCTTAGCGGCAGATCTGGAAACCAAGTGGACTCCAGAGGCACTACTGGCTCTCCTTGATTCTTATGGAGCCGCACAGCAGTAGCCCAATGGCCTCCTTTGGTTTTCGGTGTCATTCCATAATTAGTGGTTATCCGACTCCAAGGAGAAATCGTGTCACAGGAACAAATCAGCCTGAGGGAAGCACTCGACGCCGGCCTCATTCATGTAGGCGACGGTGCAATGGGTACGAGCCTGCAAGATGCAGGTCTCGACGACGGTGGAGCCCCCGAACTGTGGAATATCGAAAAGACAGAGGCTGTGGCTGCGATCCTGCGCGAGTACGCACAGGCTGGTGCTCAGCTCCTGACCACAAACACTTTCGGTGCCACCCGGCCGCGTCTTGTTATGCACGACCTGGAAGATCGCCTTACAGAGCTGAATACAGCAGCCGCACAACTCGCGCGTGACGTAGCAGACGAGTTCACCAATGTTTACGTGCTAGGGGACATTGGTCCCTCCGGAGATCTCATGGAACCAATGGGAATTCTCACTCCAGAAGGTGCACGCGCGCTTTTCGCAGACCAAGCCACGGCCTTGCTCGCAGGTGGGGTAGACGGATTCATCATCGAAACTATGAGCGATCTCAGTGAAACTGAGGCCGCAATAGCTGGGATCCGGTCCGTGGCTCCTTTGTTGCCCATATTTGCCACCATGAGTTTTGACACAAACCTTCGAACAATGATGGGTGTCAAGCCCGAAGTGGCCGTTGTCGAGCTTGCACGTTATGGAGCAGATGTTGTCGGAGCGAACTGCGGACGCGGAATTGATGAAATCAGGATAATTGCACAAGCCATGGTGCCAGCAGTTCCAGAAGGCACGAAACTCATGCTCCAATCAAATGCAGGGCTTCCGGTCCTCGTGGGTGACACCTTCCAGTACAACGGGACGCCCGAAGAAATGGGTGCTTTTGCAGCTGACGCTTACGCCATGGGAGTGGACATTATTGGTGCCTGTTGTGGTTCACGGGCACAACACATAGCCGCTATTTCAGGCGCGCGGAACTAAATAAGAGCGCGCCCTCGCGCAACGAGTTCGGCAGGCCCGCGCATACTAAAATTACCTGTAATTAGGTCTTCGCTCACTTCAAGCACGCCTCCAGGCACAGTGACCTGCCAGGTAGTTACTTCGGCTAAATCTGGATCATTCCGACGCGCTGCCCAAGCAACCGCACATGCCCCTGTTCCACATGACTGCGTCTCGCCAACTCCTCGTTCAAAGACACGCATAGTCACGGTTCCTTGACCTGTAATCGACGCGAACTCGACGTTGACCCCTTCGGGAAATGAGCTTGCAGGGTCAATAGTTGGCCCCATAAGTAACTCCAAAGTAGGCAACGCTTGCGTGTCTACCCAACACACCGCGTGCGGATTCGGAAAAAATACTCCGATGCTCTCGAACACTTCGCCAGTTTCAAGGTGAACATGGGGTGTGAGTCCTTGAGCTGGTTCACTCGCCGGACCCATGTCTACTGACACGGTGAGATCAGGGTGGATTTGTACGGCCCGGACTCCCCCTCGGGTTGAAATACTAAATTTCTTTTCGGTTTCAAGACCATTGGCCACCAAGTATCGGGCAAAAACTCGGGCACCGTTTCCACACATTTCAGCGTAACTTGCATCAGCGTTTTGATGGTCCATGAACCAGGTGGCGTCACCGTGATTAATTCCCGGAATTGCGATGAACTCGCAACGTACAGCCCCAATAATTCCGTCGGCACCCACACCTGAACGTCGATTACACAGATCAACTATCTGGTTGCTGGTCAAGGATATTGTGCAATTTTCATTGTTGTAAAGGATGAAGTCATTGGATGTTCCATGCCCTTTGACAAAGGCTAGTTCAGATAGATGCACCACCGTGACAGCCTATTGCGCCAATGCAATTGCTCGCTGATACGACGCACGTACCACCTGATCAATATCACTCCATGAATATTTGGGTGCTACTTCAGAATTGTGTTCAAGAACTCGACGCAAGGAGTCTCTATCTCGGTCCCATGCGGCAATAGCTGCCACCATGGCTTCGTCTGATTCGCACATGCGCCCATCTATCCCGTCGGTTATAAATGTCTGCGTTCCGGTTCCCTTGCGGGCAATGACCGCAAGTCCCCCGGTTCGCGCTTCTAAAGCTGCAATACCAAATGACTCTTTGGTAGAAGGTTGAACAAATATTTGACTCCTGGACAAAACACCCTTGAGTTCGGTGGGTGCAAGCTTGCCGAGGAAAGTAATGGGGAGGTCGTCTTTTCGTGCGCGTCGCGCCCACAGTGACTTCTCGGGTCCGTCTCCGACAATGTTGAGTTGGGCATCCACCCCGCGAGTACGTAAACCACTCATTACGCCCAGTAACGCGCCGGTCCTCTTGCGCGGTGCAATTCTCAAAACGCTAACGAGTTGCAGTGGCCGTGCCTGCCAATCGAGTAGACCACGGCTCTTCCATGAACCTACATTGATTCCATTGGGAACCACATCGACTTCTACGCCTAATGATTCCCGCATATGCGCCGCAGCAATATCACTGACCGCACTCATCGCGACCCTGTTCCATTTGAGCCATGAGCCGCTAACCTTAAATGTCGGGCGTGCGAATTGACCCCAGACGCTATGGATAGTTACCAAGGTCGGCAATCCGAGGTCATGTGCTGCTCGAGTCGCACTCCAGGCAAATGGCGAAAGAACACCTGCGTGAACGTGAACAACTTCTGGTGGATTTGCCCGCAGTAGTTGACTCACTTCTCGGTAGGTCCGCGGATGAACTGGCAGGTCAAACGGCACAGGGAAACTCAGACGATCTACGGGAAACTCAGAAAATTCAAGTCCCTTAGTTGCGGTAATCACTCTGACGTCGTCGCCAACGCCCTGTTGGGCTCGAGTGATTCCTAGTACTTGGGTTTCGATCCCTCCTGTTCGAGGGGCAAAGCAGTCGCTTACATGGGTGATCCGCACGGAGATGACCGTACGCCACAATAGGTCCACTATGCGCAACCTGCTCTTTTTACACGCCCACCCGGACGACGAGGCACTCCTGACAGCCGGCACCATGGCCAAGGCGGAGGCCGCGGGCCACCGCGTCCACTTGCTCGTGGCAACCGACGGAGCAGCGGGATTAACCTCAGCAAATTTTCAAGCGAATCTTGCCTCCCACCGCTCGACCGAACTGGCCGAATCAGCACAGATCTTGGGCGTGAGCAGTGTTACCGAACTCGGATATCCGGATTCAGGTCTCAATGCAGAAAACAATTTGGCGGGAGGGTTCGCCGGGATCGATGTTTCTTTGGTCGCGAATCGAATTGAGTTAATTATCGATGAACTCTCGATCGACACGATAATTGGATACGACCCATCCGGCGGTTACGGTCATCCTGATCACATTGCTATTCACAATGTGGGTCGGGCAGTTTCTGCCTCCAGACAAATGCGACTCTTTGAGGCGACTCTTCCGCGTGAGCCCATTGCACGGGCCGTAAAAATCGCCGGTGCGCTCTCATTGACGCCTGCAGATTTTGATCCGCAGGCTTTCGCCCACAGCTGGACGCCACGGGCAAATATCACTCATCACGTCAATGTCCGCTCACACACCGATCAAAAAAAACGCGCGATCCAAGCTCACGCATCACAAGCAAGTGCCGACGGAACCGTGCGAACTTTGGCTGTCCTGCGCAGGCTACCTAAACCTGTTTTCGACTCGCTATTGGGAACTGAGTATTTCGTTAAAGTGCGATAAAACAACGTCACTCAAGTTCTTGTCATCCCAGCGGACCCAGTGGATTCGAGGATCCTGGCGAAACCATCGCTGTTGGCGCCTGGCAAATTTTTGGGTGGCGTACACAATTTTTTCGCGCATGAGTGATTCGGTAATGCCACCACTAAGAAAATCAAGCACTTGCGAGTAGCCAATTGCTCGGGAGGCGGTGGGTGCTGACCGCAGTCCTTGGTTCTGGAGTTCCCGGACTTCTTCAATCAAGCCTGCCTCGCACATGTTGTTCACCCTTGCGTGAATGCGCGCATCCATACTGGGCCGATCAATTTCAAGGCCAACTCGAACACTGGGAATCACTTCAACGGGCTCGGGAAGCCTTGAGTTGTATGGCTTTCCCGTGATTTCAATGACTTCAAGGGCTCGTACGATCCTTCGGCCATTTCCCGGTAAAATATTGGTGGCTGTGAGTGGATCTTTTATCGCAAGGAGTTCATGCAGTTTCTCAGGCCCCTCCTGCTCCAACATGGCTTCATAGCGGCTTCGAATGTGGGGGTCGGTTTCTGGAAAGTCGAATTGGTCAAGAATGGCTTTCACATAGAGCACACTGCCGCCGACAACAATCGGAAACTTCCCGCGGCTCTGTACCGCCTCGATAGATTCTCGAGCCATGTCCCGAAATTGCACCACGTCAGCACTGTGTGAGATTGGCCAGATATCGAGCATGTGATGTGAAATACCTCCCAATTCCGCGGCACTTGGTTTGGCAGTTCCTATGTCCATCCCGGTAAATGCCTGCATTGAGTCGGTTCCGACCAACTCCCCGTCAATTTCACGCGCACAATCAAGCGCCAACGCGGTCTTCCCCACCGCGGTTGGTCCAATGATTGTCAATACCGGCTGCGACTTCATGGGAGATCAATCAAGGTGAAACGAAAGTTGGAATGCCCAACATGACGGAAGTCTGTGAAGTCGATTCTGAGAGCTCACCTGCACGTGTCTGACGCACGAAAGTAGCATCACCTACAAGGTGGTGTGGGGCAGCAGAGAGAACCTTTCCAGTGAGAAAGTCACCCGGTCTAGCCGTAAACTCGCCAACATTAAAATGCGCGAGTCTACCGTCTGCCGTTCGGCCGGAGCGCCTATTTGTGTGGGCGTCCTTTCGACCTTCGCCGTGAGCCACAAGAATCTCAACGGTTCTACCCACCTGCTTGAGATTTTCCTCCCACGAAATCTGGTTCACCAATTTGACTAATCGCTCATAACGTTCCTGAACGACTTCTTTATCGATCTGATCTTCCATAGTCGCAGCTGGCGTTCCAGGTCGCTTCGAATATTGGAATGTGTACGCACTTGAAAAGCGGGACTTTTGCACGACGTCCATTGTTGCTTGAAAATCTTCTTCAGTCTCACCCGGGAAACCGACAATGATGTCCGTGGTGATTGATGCCTCCGGCATTGCTGCTCGGACCCGATCAATTATGCCCAAATACTTCTCTTGACGGTATGAACGACGCATTCTCGCAAGCACCGAGTCTGAACCAGATTGCAAAGGCATGTGCAGAGTGGGCATAACGTTCTCGGTCCGCGCCATAGCATCGATTACGTCGTCGGTGAAGTCACGAGGGTGTGGGCTCATGAACCGTACTCGCTCAAGCCCTGGGACTTCCCCACATGCGCGCAAGAGTTTACTAAACGCCTGACGGTCACCCAGATCAGAACCGTAGGCATTGACATTCTGCCCCAACAGCGTCACTTCAAGCACACCGTCAGCGACCAAGACTTCAATTTCGGTTAAAATATCGCCCGCTCGTCGGTCTTTCTCCTTCCCGCGGAGCGCAGGAACAATGCAGAACGTACAGGTGTTGTTGCAGCCCACACTTACAGACACAAATGCGCTATAGATGGCGTCACGTTTGGTGGGGAGCGCTGAAGGAAAATCAACGAGAGCCTCGGCGATTTCGACTTGTGCTTCCTGTTGAATCCGGGAGCGTTCCAAAAGCACCGGCAGGGACCCTAGGTTGTGGGTTCCAAAAAC
>DKME01000170.1:330-6695 GCA_002469525.1 Actinobacteria bacterium UBA7422 | reverse complement strand
GCCATTGATCCCACAAGATGTATCGAAGCTCTTGGAGTGAATGGATCTCCTTGGGTTAGGCCCTTGACTCAAACATGCCCAGGACTGCAGCAACGCCGAGCACTGAACGGGGCGCATAGGGAGAACGCCACAGACCACCGTGATTGGCACCCGCTACAAACAGGTCCATGGGGTTGGCGAGGGTGGTGCTTGGGTTAGCGGCTGAGAGTGGGTTGCGTAGGTCGTGAACGAGTAGTGCTGCCATGAGTGTTGTCGAGGTTGCCGGTTCGAACACTTCAACACCGAATCTTCCGGCCCCTGCGTATGCCGCTGCTAATGCTCGATTCTTGATCACCGATTGGGTTCGGGTGGCAGGGGCAAGGTTGAGTGAAACAGGGGTGTTGTTTGCTCGGGCAGCCAGGGCGCGCCAACGCTGGATTCTTTTTGCCAGTAAATAGTTGGGTCCTTGTTGCGGGACGAGTGAGTCGTTGAGTCCGACTTCGACCCCAGTTTTGGTTTGGTAGGTGCGGGGGTAGTTCGGTTCGAACTGTCCGAACATGCGCAGGGGCGATTGGAAGAAACCTGCCATTCCTCGGGCTTCCCAGCGCTTGCGCGACTCGGTAACGCACGCCATGGGCACCATGAAAACGTCGGTTGGTGTCGCTAGGAAAGCAAGGGTGATGTCCTCACGCTGGGAGTTAAGTTTTGTGAAGATCGCGTCGGCGCTCATGCTGAGCATTGCGTGAACGGCGCCGTCGGCGTAGGTGTAGTTACCCAGCACGAAAGGGTCACTGATCTCATTGAGCCAGTTCGCAATCTCACCGGGTTGTTCAAGTAGATCAACGCCTGCTGCTCCGGCAACGACTTGGTCGTCTTCGGTGTGAACGGTGCCACCGGTGACGAAGGGCATGCTTCCGGCTTCATTTTGACTAATGGGAATTCGGATTGATCCCGATGTGTTTCTGGCAATGTCGATCAGTCGCTGCCAAATTTCAGGGCGTGGAAGATCCAACGCGTGGATGCGCGCACCCCAGCGAAGTAGTGAACGGGTGGGCGCCATCTCTGCACCCGCACCCAGAACCGCGATGTCGGTACCGGAGAGGTCGAGCCAGTCCGGGTTGTCCATAAGTAGATGAAGCGCGACACCAAAACTTGGTTCGGCGACCCCTTCGGTGACCCACGTATCAATTTGCTTGCGCAAGTCATTACCAAAAATTCTTTTCCCGCGGTATGGGATTGACAGTTCCTCTTCGCGCGAAGCACGGCCTGACACCGACACCGAATCAATGGGTGTAGCAGTTCTGCTTACCGCTTCATTGAGGGAAATATCACCGTCGTTGGTTGCGAACACAAATCGACGATGGGCTGACTCAAGACCAGCATTTGAAATGTCGATTGCAGATTGCGGGGTTTGGGAAGCGGCGATCACGATCTCGCGCAGTGGATCGATATAGCCTTTGCGCCAGTCTTTTGTATGTTCGATCCGGGCGGCGAGGCTTGGGTCAATTGCGCGTACCGAGTCGGCGAAAATTGCTCGACCAGTTGCAGTTGTGCTGCGCTTATTGTCTCCGCCTTGCGGAAAGCTCACGCCCATTGAGTCGTTCCCATTGGATCATTATGGTCTAGTCGTTGCCGAGTGAATTACTTACTTCCCGGATTACGTCAAATGACACGTGAACGTCTTCGGTTGTTGTGCGAAAGTTCGTGAAGCATGGGCGAAGCCAAGTATCACCGTTGATTTGCGCTGGTGAAATATAGACCCGACCGTCAGCGACCAGTGCGAGTTGCAATTGTGCGGTGTGTTTGTTGATCTGTGTTGAACTTGCCGCCTCAAGACTAGCGGGAATATGTCGGAGTGGAACGGTGGAAAGTTGGGGAGGTGAGCTAAGAACTTCGAAGTCTGGTGCATCACTTGCCAAGTGGTAGAGCAATTGCGCTTGGGCAAGATTTCCTTCGAGTGCGTCACGGAAGCTTTGCGCGCCGTGAACCTTAAAGGCCAGCCAGAGTTTGAGTGCTCGCAGCGGACGTGAGTACTCGAAAGTGATATCAACGGCGTTGGTGTCCCCGTGCTCGTGTGGAATATATGCCTCGTTGTGGGAGAAAGCTTGTGCGAGCAATTCAGGTCTTTTTACCAGTAGCGCACTGCACGCCTTAGGTACGAAGAGCCACTTGTGAGCGTCGATGCTGACCGAGTTGGCTCGATCTAAACCGGTGAACAAGGGACCGGCCGTTTTCGTGCCGGCAGCGGGCAAGCCGTAAGCACCGTCAACATGGAGCCAAATATCACCGCAGACGTCTGCGATCTCGTTGATTGAGTCCACTGCACCGGTCAGCGTGGTGCCGGCGGTTGCGACAACAGCCATGGGAATTACTCCAGCCTCGCGGTCGGCCTTAATCGCTTGGGCAAGTGCGCTTGGATCCATTCGACGCTGTGAGTCAATGTGGATTGAGCGCACGTTGTCCCCACCGATTCCTAGAACCTCCGCTGCACGCCTGACCGAGTAGTGGGCTTCGGCTGAACTGTAGAGCGCAAGAGTGTGCGTGCCCATGCCCGTGCTTCGACTGTCTGGCAGTGCTTGTTCTCGGGCGGCTGCCAGTGCAGTGAGGTTACTCACGGTTCCGCCCGAGGTGAAGAATCCTTGAGCATTGTTGTAGCCCAAGAACTCGCCAAGCCACGTGATTGTTTGGCGTTCAATCTCTGAAGCCGTTCCGGCATCGAGTGCAAGATTTGGATCATGGGAGTGAGCGAGTAGGTCGCCAAGTGCACCGATCTCAAGACCACTTGACCCGATATAAGCCAAATACCGTGGCCTTGCTTGGGTCAAGCTTGAATCCAGTGCCTCAGCCGCAAAGTCGAGCGCGGCTATGGGGTCCGATGGATCCTGCGGAAGCTGTTCTTTAAGAATCTTTTCGAGCCCGGGTGAAGTCATGGGGTGTGAGTCGCGTGCCTCATCGAAGTCGGCCCAAATTCCTGACACGAGTTCGGCGGCATGATTGAGGACCCGGTCGCGGTCAGGTCCAAGTGAGAGTGAGGACACGCGTTATTTCATTTCCATGAATTGTTTGCGATAGGGCATAAGTTCCTTCACCGTGTCGATTCCAATCACGCCACAGAGTGTGTTTTCGTCGTTGAAATATTCGACGATACAGGGGCCGTCGAGCTCTCCGCTAACAACCTTGTTGCTGGTTGCAGCACCTGGAAGACCGTAGGACTGAAGCTGGTACTCGTATTGGTCGGACCAGAACGCGGGGAGCGCGAAAAAATTGTCGGTGGGCGGTTGCTCTCCTGCGAGTTCTGCGGCCAGTGCCGCTCCTGCACGCTTGCCGGTTTCCGTTGGCATATTCCAATGTTCAATGCGTCTAGTTTGGTCGCCATAAAACGTGTTGGGGTGGTTAGCTATGTCGCCTACCGCGTAGATCGGGATGTTTGCGCCAACCGCCCGCATATTTGAGTCAACGAGAACACCGTTGTCAAGGTTGAGTTCATTGTCTTGCAACCACTCTGTGTTGGGTACCGAACCGATTGCTTCAATCACTGCATCGGCTTTGATTACTTCGCCTGAGTCAAGAGTGACACTTTCAATATTGGTATCACCATTGAATTGCGTGACGGTGTGACCGAGGTGAAATTTGATGCCCTTTGCTTCGTGGCGTGTGCGCATTGCTGCACCTAGTTCACTTCCCATTGGCATGATCATGGGCTCTGCATCGAGTGAGATCACGTGAACTGTTGCACCGAGTTTGGTTGCGGTTGCCGCAAGTTCACAGCCGATGAATCCGCTGCCAAGAATCACCACGTTGCTGCCTGGCGTGATTGCTGCTTTCAACGAGTGGGCATCGTTAAGGGTTCTCAAAGTGAATAGTCCTTGGGTGGGTCCTGGGATTGGGAGTAAACGCGGGCGGATACCGGTCGCAATTACGAGAGCGTCAAATTTGTGGGTATTGCCGTTGGCGAGAGTGACTTCGCGTTTCGCCGTATTGAGTTTTTGAGCGGCACTTCCCAGGACCCAGTTGACGTCTGCGACTGAATCGCGTTGGCGAAACTTGAGTTCTTCATGGGAGAGCCCAGAACTTAGTGCTTCCTTTGACAGGGGCGGGCGGTTGTAAGGCTGATGTTCCTCGTCGCCAACAAGTGTGATCTTGCCCGTGAATCCTTTTCCTCGCAAAGCTTCAGCTGTTCGCAGGCCACCGAGTCCTCCACCGACGATCAGGACTTCTTTTTCACTCACGTGAGCAGTATGACATTTGACTAGGTATTCAGGCGCGCTCGTTCGGCAAGGTAGACACCCATCAGGATCAGTACGCCGCCAACTACTTGGATTATTGTGAGTGCTTCATTGAGCAGCGCCCAAGCGATCAGGGTGGCAAAGAGCGGCTCGGTCAGACCGACGGTTGAAGCCTGGGACGCCCGTAGGTGCTTCATGGAGGCCAGCACCAGTGAGAACGTGATGACCGTGCCAAACACGATCATCCAGCTGGCCGCAAGCCACAGGGGTACTGAGACATTGGCACTGCTCAGTGGCTCGGTGTCACCCGAGAGTGCATTCCAGGGGAAGGACCACCACGGTTGCGTCACCGCCCACAACAGGGATGCAGTCGCAAATCCCCACATGGTGAGCGAGACCGGATCGCGTGGGTTTTCAACCCGCATTTGTTTGTCGCCGAGAAGATAAAAAGTTGAGAGAGCGATTGCTGCGCCCAGTGCGGCGATTACGCCAGCAGCATTGACGGCGAAGCCCAGCCAGACTTGGGCAACGAGTGCGAGCCCAGTGAGCGCCATACCAAGTGCAATCCACACGGTGCGCTTTGTTGGTTCCTTCCACGCAAACCTAAACCACAGTGCGATCATGACCGGGGCGGTGAACTCAATGAGTAGCGCGACGCTGACGGGAAGGTAGGTGAGCGCCACGAAGTAGAGGTACTGGGTCATGGCAACGCCGAGAATTCCGTAGGCCAGGAGTACCGGGATCTCTGCTTTCTTAAGGCGTAGCGCTCTTGGGCGACTGACCGCAACAAAGACGAATAGAACGAGAAACGCGCCGGTAACCCTTAGTTGTGAAAGCCGAGCAGGATCAATTCCGGTAAGCAAGATTGACTTAGCGACAGTTCCATTGAAGGCGAAAAGCAGTGAGGCTGTGAGGTAGAGGGCGTAGCCCGCTAGTGGATGCGGCGATTTGGCTAACGGAATACCTGGTATGGGTTCAGCAACGTCGCTCAACGAATCACTGACCGATACACATCAATTGTTTGCTGCGCGATTGCATCCCATGCGAAGTGTTCGATTGCTCGTTCGCGACCTTTAAGTCCGAACTCACGAGCGAGCTCATTATTAAAGATGACCCGGTTCACTTCCACTGCGAATTGTTTTTCAAATTCTTGGGGATCATGCGAGTTGTAGTGAACGAGAATGCCCGTCTCGTTGTTCGTGACAACTTCAGGGATCCCACCCACGTCACTTGCGACAACGGCGGTTCCGCACGCCATCGCTTCAAGGTTGACAATGCCTTGGGGTTCATAGATAGATGGACATGTGAACACACTTGCGTGAGTCAGTAATTGAATGAGTTCTTCCCGCGGAACTTGTTCTCGAATCCAAATAACGTTGTGCTCACCGCGGAGTTCACTTAGTTCGGAAATGAGTTCTTTAACTTCGGCTGCAATCTCGGGGGTGTCTGGCGCTGAAGCGCACAGTACAACTTGAATCCCAGGGTTAAAGTTCTTTGCTGCTTGTAGTAGGTGCGGTAAACCTTTTTGCCGAGTAATGCGGCCGACGAAAAGGCTGTAGGGGCGCTGGACGTCAATGCCATATTTGTCGACCGCGGCATAGGAAGGATCAGGGCGGTAAATATTGGTGTCGATCCCGTTGTGAATCACGTGAACTTTCTTCTGGTCAACACCGGGGTAGCAACCGATTACATCGGCCTTCATGTCCGCGGACACCGCGATAATCGCTGCAGCACTTTCATAGGCGCTCTTTTCAACCCACGAGGAAATGCGGTATCCCCCACCGAGCTGCTCTTCTTTCCACGGCCTTAGTGGTTCAAGTGAATGTGCAGTAATGACCAGCGGGATCCCTTGAAGCAGCGCGGCGGTGTGTCCAGCGAAGTTGGTGTACCACGTGTGGGAGTGGACGAGATCGAGATCGGTGTGTGAAATCGCGTTGACCATGTCAAGGTTTGTACCCAAGGTTTCTAGGGCTGGGTTTGCGCCATTTAGGAACTGCGGAGTCACGTGGCCGGTTGCATCGAGGAAACTTTCACCAAAGGCGTGAACGTCAACTCCAATATGTGATTCCAACGCTGGAACTAGGTACTGAACATGCACGCCCGCACCACCATAAATATGTGGTGGCCACTCCTTGGTGAGTAACGCAATTCGCATGGGCA
>DKME01000170.1:0-227 GCA_002469525.1 Actinobacteria bacterium UBA7422 | reverse complement strand
ATGCCCCTCACCGCTGACCGGGCTAAGCCCGCAGTTCCCTTTGGTGGCTCCTATCGGCTGATCGATTTTGTCCTATCAAATTTGATTAATGCTGGGCTTCGCCGTGTATGTGTATTAACCCAGTACAAGTCCCATTCCCTTGACCGTCACATTACGCAAACTTGGCGCATGCCGACTTTATTGGGGGATTACGTAACACCTGTTCCCGCCCAGCAACGGCTGGGTCC
>DKME01000147.1 GCA_002469525.1 Actinobacteria bacterium UBA7422 | reverse complement strand
CGGCACCGATCGGAATTAATAGCAGCAGACTGACGCCGATTATGAGAACGAAGGTAAAAATGCGCGCTGGTGAAGTTACCGGTTCCAGAGCCACTGCCCCATGTTCACATGTTTAGATGCGAGTTCGCAGGTGCGACACTTGCCCGGCCGGCTTCAAGGCGAGCCACGGGGACCCTAAAAGGTGAGCACGAGACGTAGTCCAGCCCGATCGAGTCGAAGAAGTGAATCGACGCTGGGTCGCCGCCGTGCTCACCGCAAACCCCGCAAGAAAGGCCCGGGCGCGCGGCCCGACCTTTTTTGACCCCACGCTTGACCATCTGGCCAACGCCCTCCACATCAATTGACTCAAAAGGAGACACGGGAAAGATCCCAAGATCCAAGTAGCGACTGAAAAATGCTGCCTCTACGTCGTCGCGACTAAATCCCCACACCGTTTGGGTCAGGTCGTTCGTGCCAAATGAGAAGAACTCGGCAAGCTCGGCCAGGTCACCGGCAATAAGTGCGGCACGCGGCAACTCGATCATGGTGCCCACCGGTATTTTGAGAGTAATCCCCCGCTCTTGCAACACCCGGTCAATCACCCGCTGCACTTCGGTTGTGATCACTGAGAGTTCGGCGATTGAACCCACCAGCGGGATCATCACTTCAGGTTTGGGGTTGCCACCCTTTTTCAACAGGTCACATGCGGCCTCGGTGAGTGCTTGAACCTGCATGGCAAAAAGTCCCGGGAGAACCAAACCCAGTCGTACACCGCGCAGGCCTAACATGGGGTTTTGTTCGCTGAGCCTGTTCACCGCGTTAAGAAGTTTGATGTCAGATTCGTTCGCTGTTCCACGCTCGGTGTCCACCGCGACCTTGACCGCGAGTTCCACTCGGTCGGGCAGGAACTCGTGCAGTGGTGGGTCGATCAACCTAATTGTGACGGGTAGGGCGTCCATGGCGGTAAGGATTTCCGTGAAGTCGCTGCGCTGCAAAGGCATGAGAGCTTGTAAAGCAGTTTCACGTTCGGAGTCTTCACTCGCCAGAATCAAGTCTTCAATGAGTTGCCGTCGCTCCCCGAGAAACATGTGCTCGGTGCGCAAAAGCCCGATCCCACTGGCACCCATACGGCGAGCGCGAGCTGCGTCGGGTCCGGTGTCTGCATTCGCGCGAACACCCATACGCCTTTTGCTGTCGGCGTGGGCCATTAAGCGGTCCACCGCGGCAATAAGTTCTGCCGTTTCCTCGTCTGCACCTTCGAGTGCTTTGCGC
The DNA here is from genome assembly GCA_002469525.1 of Actinobacteria bacterium UBA7422. GTDB lineage: Bacteria > Actinomycetota > Actinomycetes > S36-B12 > S36-B12 > UBA4592. Next base: position 1,658 of record DKME01000147.1, on the reverse strand, counting down.
ACACCGGATTCAAAGAGGGTGACGACCGGGCTCTCGGTGACGGGAACCGAACCAAGGAATACCTCGCCGGTACTGCCATCAATTGAGACAACGTCACCCGCGCGGAGGGTTTGACCTTGGCTGGTTGTCATCTCGCCTTTTTTCACGTCAATGCGAAGTGACTCTGCCCCGCACACAGCCGTCTTACCCATTCCTCGCGCAACGACGGCAGCATGTGAGGTTTTGCCACCACGACTTGTGAGAATTCCTGTTGCAGCAACCATGCCGCCAAGATCCTCGGGCGTTGTTTCACGCCGTACCAAAATTACCGAAGTTCCTTGAGCCGCTTTCGCCACCGCCGCTTCTGAAGAAAAAACAATTTCACCAACGGCAGCACCCGGGGAAGCGTTTGTCCCTTGCCCGATCAGGGTTGACTCCGCGTCAACGTCAAAGCGTGGAAAGAGCAATTGCGCTAGCTGCTCACCGGTCACGCGCAGCAAAGCTTCGTCGAGGGAAATCATGCCTTCGTCTACCAGGGACTTTGCGATTCGAAATGCGGCGGCAGCGGTTCTCTTACCAACTCGAGTTTGTAGCATCCAGAGTTTTCCGCGCTCTACGGTGAATTCAATGTCACATAAATCTCGGTAGTGGGCCTCCAAGTTTTTCATGTGACCCATGAGTTGCACGTACGAGTCAGGGTCGATCTCGTCGAGTGAATTCAACGGCAGGGCGTTTCGCACACCCGAGACGACGTCTTCACCTTGTGCGTCGGAGAGGTAGTCCCCGTACACCCCTCGTTCACCGGTTGCCGGGTCTCGTGTGAATGCAACCCCCGAACCCGAACCCAAGCCTGCCGCGCTAGCACCGGCGTTGCCGAACACCATTGCCTGCACATTGACTGCGGTTCCTAGGTCGTGGGGAATGTGTTCGCGTCGGCGGTAGATCCTGGCCCGCTCGGTGTTCCACGAATCAAACACCGCGTGGATTGCCCCTGCGAGTTGCTCTTTAGGGTCTTGGGGGAATTGAGTGCCGGTTTCTTGTTCAATAATTTCTTTGAACTCGGTGACGAGTGTTTGCATCGCGGCCACACTGAGGTCAACGTCAGCGGCGGCCCCTTGACTTTCTTTTGCAGCGTCAATCCGTTCCTCAAATGGTTCACCGGAAATACCCAACACGGTCTTGCCAAACATTTGCACTAGCCGGCGGTAGGAGTCCCATGCAAAGTGTTCGTTATTTGACACCCGTGCCAAACCCACAACGCTGAGGTCATTGAGTCCGATATTGAGCACCGTTTCCATCATGCCGGGCATCGAAAATTTCGCACCCGATCGCACCGACACTAAGAGCGGGTCACCAGGGTCCCCCAAAACGCGCCCCATGGACTCTTCAAGTTCAATCAGTGAGCGATCAATTTGTCCCTGCAACTCATCAGGTTGAGCACCCGTTCGCAAATACACCTGACACGCACGGGTTGTAATGGTGAACCCTGGCGGCACGGGCAGACCCATGGAGACCATCTCGGCCAGGTTTGCGCCTTTGCCGCCAAGGAGCTCACTCATGGAACGGTCACCCTCAGAAAAGGAGTAGACAAATTTGGTCATAGCCAAGATTCTGTCAGGTCACACTCTGCTTTATCACTTTTTAAGTGTGATCTTTTACCCACCACTGACAGAGAGCTC
>DKME01000017.1 GCA_002469525.1 Actinobacteria bacterium UBA7422 | reverse complement strand
GCATTTGCAACCAAGACCTCAATGTTGCCGAATCGCTCTTCAATCTCAGCGATAGCACTTTCAATCGAGTCGACCTCACCCACGTCGATTTGAACACTATGGATTCCATCGATCTTGCTGGATTCCCCACCTCGTGAACCGATCACCACTTCATGGCCCGCCTCGTGCAGTTTGTGGGCAATTGCAGCTCCGATACCGCGGTTACCACCTGTGACAAACGCCAATCCTTTGGGTTGCTGCATCTACTGATCCTCGAGTCGATAGCCGACTCGAACAGTAACCTGAAAGTGATCCAGACCGTTGTCCTTCACATAGCCCCGTATCTGGTCTACTTCGAACCAATCCACGTGTTTGTGGAGTTCCCCGGCCCTGCGCACAGCATTGCGAATAGCGGTATCGAGTGACTCGGGGGAAGTGCCAACAATCGTGGCAATTCCGTAGCTACGGTCGGTCATATGGATCCTGTCGTCAAATCGCGCCGGATAGGTAATGGACGTAGGCTATCGGCATGGCACCGGAGGTCTACACCATCACGCAGACAAACCGCGCGTTGAGTAATGAACAAGCCGGTCGAACTAAGCGTTACTTATTCTCAATGGCGATCCGGACGGCATGTGTTTTGGCCGCCATTGTCGTTCCCGGATGGCCCAAATGGTTTTTCATAGTGGGTGCAGTAGTGCTCCCATATTTGGCCGTTGTGATCGCCAACGCAGGGCGTGAGAACGACAAACCGGGCTCCATGGGGATAATGGCGGTTTCCCTGCCTAGTGCCTCCTCAGCGCAAGAGAATCAGCGTCGGATTTCCCGCTCGATTGATCAATAGAAAACCATTACCGCTTCGCTGAGACTCGTGACAGTGGCTTAGGGTGAAGTGTGCTTGAACTCCTGAAATCTCGCCGTTGGATCGGATTCACCGCACTCGTCATTGTCGCAATTATTGGTTTTGGATTTCTGAGCCGCTGGCAATGGGATCGGGCTAACGAAAATCGGACTGAGCGCCTTGCAATCTCGCAGGCTGAAGTAATGGACAATGTCGAGTCAGTTAATGACCTTGTGGAATTCACTCGACTTGAGGTGACAGGGGTTTTCAGGGATCAAGACACACAGCTTGTTCGCCAGCGGCCATTGGACGGTGGAAACGGTTACTGGGTTCTCACCCCGATTCAAACCGAGTCAGGTTCCCGCATATGGGTGATTCGCGGATGGGTGGGAGCGTCGACAATCGCAACCGAAGTTCCCAAGATTCCACCTGCTCCCACGGGCGTGGTGGAGATTATGGGTGCTATTCGAAACTTCGACGAACCGCTAGAAGATGTATACGGTTTACCTGAAGGTGTTGTCGCGAAAATGTCGATTGAGGAATTAGACCCGCAGCTGAGACCTGAATCGGTGGAAAACAGGGTAGTTCAATTGATCAGCTCGGAACCCTCAACCGGTGACCTAGTGCTGGTCCCCCTCCCCGAAATTGACGAAGGGCAAAACATTTCCTATGCAGTGCAGTGGATTCTTTTTGCCATGGTGGCGATCGTGGGTTGGTTTATCTTCTTGCGTCGCGAGGCCAAAACACCGATGGAGCCGTATTCAGAGATCCTCACCGAGTGAATTGTGTCTCATAAAGATCCGCATAAACGCCACCTTGTGTCAGTAACTCAGCATGGTTGCCGCGCTGCACGATTTCCCCGTCCACGACAACGAGTATCTGGTGAGCCTCGCGGATTGTTGACAATCGGTGTGCAATCACCACAGAGGTTCGCCCACTTAAAGCGTTATCAAGAGCCTGGTGCACGGCCCGCTCACTCTCACTGTCCAAATGCGCTGTTGCCTCGTCGAGGATCACTACTCGTGGAGACTTGAGCAGCAGACGTGCCAGGGCGATCCGTTGCTTTTCACCTCCGGAAAGTCGATACCCTCGATCACCAACAACGGTGTCAAGCCCCTCCGGGAGTGAAGAGATCATGCTCCAAATTTGCGCATCGGCACATGCCTTCTCGATCTCTTGCCGACTCGCACCGGGCTTGGCATAGAGAAGGTTTGCCGCGATGGTGTCGTGGAACATATGTGAATCTTGGGTAACCACACCCAGCGTATCTCGGAGCGAAGCAAAACTGACGTCTCGAAGGTTTTCCCCACCAATCCGGATCACGCCTCTCGAGGGGTCGTAGAGCCTTGACAACAGCGCCGTGATGGTGGTTTTTCCCGCACCTGACGGTCCCACCAGCGCGGTAAGTGTTCCCGGCTCCACCGCGAAACTCACTCCACGTAAAACGGGCTCTTCTCCTCCTGCTGAATCAGCGCGGGCAATTGATTCCAAGGAAGCCAAGCTGACTTCACTGGCCTTGGGGTAGGTGAAATCAACGCTACTAAATTCAACACCCAGCGGCCCGCTAGGCAAAGATTTTGCGGTTGGCGACTCAACCACGAGGGGTTGTAAATCTAGGACTTCAAAGACCCGGTCAAAGGACACGAGCGCGGTCATGACGTCAACGCGAACATTAGAAATGGCTGTTAGCGGTCCGTACAACTGAGCCAGTAGGCCCACCAGCGCCAGCAATGTTCCCAGTGAGATCGCACCCGTAATGACCAGATTACCGCCGAGCCCGTAAGTCATTGCTGTGGCAAGCGCGGCGACAAGCGTGAGTGCTGTGAAAAACCAGCGGTTCGCCATGGCAATCTTGATACCCGAGTCCCGGACGACTTTCGCTCGGTCGCTAAAAACTTGCGCTTCTTCGTGCGGACGCCCAAATAATTTCACGAGCAAAGCACCAGCAACATTGAACCGTTCTGTCATCTGGTTACTCATTGCGGCATTGACACTCATTTGTTCCCGGGTCATGGCTTGCAAACGACGACCCATGTATCTAGCAGGCAGCAGGAACAGCGGCACTAGCACGAGGGAAGCGATCGTGATTTGCCAGGACAAAAAGAACATGGTGATCAAGACGATCACGAGTGAAATCATATTGCCTAACACTCCCCCAAGGGTCGAAGTGAAAGCTTGCTGGGCGCCAATTACGTCGTTGTTTAACCGTGAAATAAGTGCACCGGTTTGAGCTCGCGTGAAGAAGGCGATGCTCTGGGACTGCACGTGGTCGTAGACTTGATTCCGTAGGTCAAAAATTAGGCCTTCGCCGATTCGTGCGGAGTAGTACCGGCTGACTACACCTAGCCCAGCATCTGCGATAGCCAGACCGGCAATGAAAACCGCCGTCCAGGTAACCAAAGATGCATTTCCCGGTGTAATGCCTTGGTCGACAATTCGACGGAATAAGAGTGGCTGTGCCACGCTTAAAAGTGAAGCGAACACGAGTGTAATAAGGAAAAAAGTTATAAGTGTCTTATATGGCTTAGCGTAACCCAGAATTCTCTTGACGGTTGCTCGACTAATTTTGTTTTCCTTGACGGACGAGTCCCGGGTCAAAGACCGATACATCAACCAAGCATTCTCATTTGACACCGACATTTGCTCCGAACTAATAGTTATTGCTGTGACATGAGTGCGTGTAAGTGTCGCAATCTTTTTGCTTGCGCGCGACGCTCGGCAACCCAAGGTTCTTCACCGAAAGCAATCCCGGCCGTGAGCGCTTTGGCACCGACAAGAACTTCGGGCATAACAGCACGCAACGGATCAGTGAACTCCTGAAGGCCAACGCCTAGATCTGAATGTATTCCAGTGATCAATCCCAGAGCCAGCGCTTCTTCAGCGAGGATATTTCTGCCACTCCCTATTAGTTCCAGACTCTTGTGGTAACCGAGTTTTTCCATGAAACGCACGGTTCCCCCAAGATCTGGAGTCAGTCCCCACTGTGCTTCCTTGAGCGCAAAAACCGTCTGCGGTTCCGCAATGATGAAATCGCAAGCAAGCGCGATTTGAAAGCCTGCACCAATTGCATGTCCTTGAACAAGTGCAATGCTGATCTGAGGGAGATCACGCAGAACACGAAAGAAACGTTGGTAGTGCGCGATTGTGTCGTCTAACTGAGTATCGGTCTGCGCGGCCATATCCATGAATGATGGCTGACCCGGAATCCCCCCAGGAGTAAACATTGCCCGATCCATACCTGCAGAAAACGACTTGCCGTTGCCACGAAGCACAATAAATCGAGCTTCTTCGGGTACGGCCTGGCAAATCTCATAGAGGTCATCCCACGTTTGCGGTGTTTGCGCATTGCGCTTCTCTGGTTCATTGAGGGTGATGTTGAATTGATCGCCAGCGAGGTCGGTGAGAATTTCCATGAGCTTAGGCTAACTCAATCAGCTCAATGTAGGACTCACTCCACAAGTCTTCGTCGCCGTCCGGCAAGATCAATACTCTTTCCGGATTCAATGCTCTCACAGCCCCCGGATCATGGGTTACCAATACGACGGCCCCTTCATAGAGGGACAGGGCATTCAGGACTTCGGCCCGGCTTGCCGGATCAAGGTTGTTCGTCGGCTCGTCCAAGAGCAACACATTGGAACCCGACACCACTAGACAGGCCAGTGCAAGGCGAGTTTTTTCACCACCTGAAAGAACCCCTGTTGGTTTATGAACTGAATCACCCTGAAACAGAAATGAACCTAGAATTGTGCGTTGCTGCGTGTCATTGAGGTGTGAACCTGCCGCTGCCATGGTCTCCCACACTGTTGAGGTTGGATTCAATGTTTCGTGCTCCTGCGCGTAGTAACCCACTACCGCTCCATGTCCAAGCTCACGAGCGCCGGTATCTGGTGGGTCGATCCCTGCGAGGATGCGCAACATTGTGGTTTTTCCCGCACCGTTGAGCCCCAAAATCACGACCTTACTCCCCCGGTCAATTGCGAGGTTAACATCGGTGAAAACCTCTAAGCTCCCGTAGCTGCGAGATAAATTCTCAGCCATAAGTGGGACCCGGCCACATGCTTTCGGAGTGGGGAATCGAAGCTTGGCAACGTTGTCTTTTTGAAGAACTGTTGCCGTTTCCGACATGATTCGATCTGCGCGCTTAAACATTGACTGTGCGGCCTTTGCTTTCGAAGCCTTTGCCCGCATTCTCTCGGCCTGTTTCCGTAACGTGTCCGCTGTTGTTTCTGCGTTTTTGCGCTCACGCTTGCGACGTTTTTCATCTGTTTCACGCGCCAAAAGGTATTTCGACCAACCCATTGAATAAAGATCAATCTCTTGTCGGTTTGCATCAAGGTGCCACACTTTATTGACAGTTTCCTCCAGCAATTCAGTGTCGTGACTAATCACGATAAAACCACCCTCGTAGGCTGCCAAGTATTTCCGAAGCCATCGGATTGAGTCAGCGTCTAGGTGGTTTGTCGGTTCGTCAAGCAGCAAAACATCTGCGTCGGAAAAGAGGATTCGCGTCAATTCAACCCTTCGACGTTGACCTCCAGAAAGTGTCCCCAATGGTTGAATAAGAATTCGTTCATCGAGCCCAATACTCGCGGCAATTGTGGCAGCTTCGGATTCTGCCGTGTACCCACCTAGACCCTCGAACTCGCCGAGCGCTCGGTTGTAGCGGTCTCCAGCTTTCTCAAAGTCTTCAGAAGTGATCCCGGGTGTTGCCAGTGCCTCAGCAGCCTTTGACATTCGGATTGATACCTCGTCGAGTCCCCTGGCACTGAGAATTCTTGAACTCGCTAATTGGGTGGGATCTGCCGTCCGGGGATCCTGCGGTAGGTAACCCACCGTGCCGGTCATTTTGACGTTCCCACTGGCCGGCGCTGACTCTCCTGCCAAAACCCTGGTCAAGGTTGTTTTGCCGGCTCCATTACGCCCAACAAGTCCGATTCGATCGCCCTTGTCGACCCGAAGCATGGGCGCCGTCAGTAGGAGGTCTGATCCTGCGCGAAGTTCAATTTCAGAGGCAGCAATCATGACCGCGTTAGTCTAGTGTGCCGGAGAAATTCCTTAATCAGACGTTGAACCCGAGTGAGCGCAACATGTCCCTGCCATCGTCGGTAATCTTGTCCGGGCCCCATGGCGGCATCCAAACCCAATTGATTTTGAAATCTGTCACTATCGGGTCCAGTGCGCTTCTCGTCTGGTCTTCGATTACGTCGGTGAGTGGACACGCGGCGGACGTGAGGGTCATATCGACCGTGGCGGTGTTGTGCTCGTCGACGGTTACCCCGTACACAAGTCCAAGATCAACCACATTGATTCCAAGTTCTGGGTCGATTACGTCTTTCATTGCCTCGATTACATCTTCATCTGTTATAGCCATGATTTACTCGCCTCGTCTCTTCGTTATTGGCGTTAATCGGTGCCTGAGTTATTCGGTGCTGGTGTTAGTTGTGCCCGGATTTGTGCGTCAGCCAGTGCCATCCAGGAAATGAGTGCACATTTAATCCGGGCTGGGTATTTTGACACTCCCGCGAAGGCAATGCCATCTTCGAGGACTTCTTCGTCGGGCTCAAGTTTACCCTTTGACTGCATGAGTTCGATAAATGCTGCCTGGATGGGTGCGGCTTCCTCGGGTGTCTTGCCATTGATGAGTTCGCTCATGACACTGGCACTTGCCTGCGAAATTGAACAACCCTGACACTCGTAGGACACCTGGATAGTTCCATCGGGACCTGAACCCACGTGTACGGTGACCTCGTCACCACAGGTGGGGTTGACCTGATGGCTTTCTCCAAGTGAAGTCATGAAAACGCTCTTGCCACGAGGGTTCTTGTAGTGGTCCAGAATGATTTCCTGATACAGATCTTCGCTCATGCGCTCACCTTCGAACTCGTGCCGAAAAATGCCTGCGCATCCTTTATTCCGGCAATCGCCTGATCTATGTCCGCTTTATCGTTGTAAATGTACGTTGTAATCCGCGTGGTAGCGGGTACGTCAAATCTTTTGCAGGTCGGCCAGCAGCAATGGTGTCCCACTCGAACAGCTACCCCTTGGGCGTCCATCATGTGACCCACATCATGGGGGTGAATTCCTTCGACGACAAAGGAAACAGCGGAACCGCGTTCACTATTGTCGGTAGGGCCGATAACACGAACCCCGTCAACCTTTGCAAGCTCGGCAAGTGTGTAAGCGGTCAGTTCACGCTCGTGTTCGAATACGTTGTGCATCCCAAGATCGGTGAGGTAGTCACATGCTCGCGCCAGACCGACCGCTTGGGCCACCATGGGCACCCCCGCTTCAAATCTTTGTGGAGCCGGTGCGTAGGTGCTGTGATCCATATTGACCATTTCAATCATTGAACCGCCCGTGAGAAATGGTGGCATCGCATTCAGGAGGTCATTTCTACCCCAGAGGATCCCGATCCCGGTTGGCCCTAACATTTTGTGACCACTCCAGGTCGCGAAGTCCGCACCCAATTCACGAACGTCAACGGGCATATGGGGAACCGACTGGCATACGTCAACCATGCCCAGTGCACCCACGGCATGTGCCATGTCCATTATTTCCTTGACGGGATTGATTGTTCCTAAGAGATTCGATTGGTGCACAACCGACACGAACTTCGTCGAGCTATCAATCACACCGGGTTCAAGAATCAGCCGACCTTCGTCACTTACGCCAAACCAGCGCAGTGTTGCACCAGTTTTTGCGCACAACTCCTGCCAGGGGATCAGGTTTGCATGGTGTTCCATCTCGCTCACCACGATGGAATCCCCTGGACCCACCACAAAGCGTGGATCGACTTCGAGGCCATGCCGGGCTTTATCTGTTGCATTGGAGAAAGCGTAGGCAACGAGGTTGATTCCCTCCGTCGCATTTTTAGTGAATACAATCTCGCTTGTTTCAGCCCCGACAAAATTGGCGAGCGTTTCGCGTGCACTTTCATAGGCATCGGTGGCTTCTTCAGCGAGTGCATGTGCTCCACGGTGCACCGCCGCATTCGAGTTCTCGTAGTAGTGTCGCTCTGCGTCGAGGACCTGAAATGGTTTCTGCGACGTAGCCCCACTATCGAGGTACACCAGCGGGACTCCACGCACACTGCGGCCAAGAATGGGGAAATCCTCGCGCACCTTTTTAACGTCAAACACTACGCACGCGCCGCTACCGTATAAGTTTCATAGCCATCTGCTTCCAATGCGTCGGCCAGTTCAGGCCCGCCCGTGGCAACAATTCTTCCGTCGACAAATACGTGTACAACGTCAGGCTTAATGTAGCGAAGGATGCGCGTGTAATGCGTGATCAAAAGAACACCCGCGTCACTCGCTTCCTTGAAGCGATTAACTCCTTCGGACACAATCTTGAGTGCATCAACGTCCAGGCCAGAGTCGGTTTCATCTAGGATCGCGATCTTTGGCTGCATAAGTCCCAACTGCAAGATTTCGTGGCGTTTTTTTTCACCACCGGAGAATCCTTCATTGACATTGCGACTGGCAAACGCTGGATCCATTTGAAGACCAGACATTGCTTCCTTCATGTCTTTCGTCCACGTGCGGAGTTTGGGCGCCTCACCCTTAAGCGCGGTTATCGAGGTACGTAGGAAGTTTGACACTGATACCCCAGGGATTTCTACCGGGTATTGCATTGCCAGAAAGAGTCCAGAACGCGCACGTTCGTCAACGGTCATGGCTAATACGTCCTCGCCGTCTAGGTCGATTGATCCGGAAGTGACCGTGTACTTGGGGTGACCGGCAATGACATAGGCCAATGTGCTTTTTCCCGAACCGTTGGGACCCATGATCGCATTTACCTTGCCTGATTCAACGACCAGTGACACCCCTCGAAGGATTGGAGTTTCACCACTGTCGGTAACAACGCTGGCGTGCAGGTCTGTAATTGTCAGCTTGCTCATTTGGTCGTGCCTTTCGTCAGTAAAATCGGGCTATTTGGGTCAGAGATATTTGTTGCAATTGCGAAGGTTTTAACGGGTGTTATTGCAGGGGGTGAAGTAGGTACTCCAGTCCGAACGTCAAATGCTGAGCCATGTAACCAGCATTCCAGAAAACAACCCTCAACTTCACCTTCTGAGAGGGCTACGTCAGCATGTGAACAACGATCTTCAAGTGCGTACATGCCTTCCGCCGTATGAACGACTGCGATGAGCATGTCGTCGATCTCGAATTGCCTAGCCGTACCTAAAGGAATATCGGAGACAATTCCGAGCTCCAATTGATCACTCATGATCCTCGATTCCCAGCTTGGACTCGATCCTGCGCATGAGGGAACTGCTGAGTTCAGCGTCGTCGATTTTGTTGAGAACGTCCACAAAAAATCCGCGAACAACTAATTGCCGCGCAATAGGCTCTGGAATCCCTCGCGATTGCAGGTAGAACAATTGCTCGTCGTCAAAACGACCCGTTGCGCTCGCGTGACCTGCACCAACAACGTCGCCTGTTTCCAGTTCTAAATTTGGAACAGAGTCAGCCCGTGGCCCGTCAGTGAGAAGGAGGTTGCGATTGAGTTCATATGTCTCAATTCCAACGGCCTCGCGCCTAACAAGTACGTCACCAATCCAGACGGAGTGCGCACCCTCGCCACTCAGGGCCCCCTTGTAAATCACATTACTGGTGCAGTGCGGTTGTGTGTGGTCGACCAGAATCCGGTGCTCTTGGAACTGATCACCCGTGAGCAGGAACGCCCCAAGCATTTGAGCTTTACCACCAGGCGCGCTGTACGTCAC
>DKME01000004.1:1180-3399 GCA_002469525.1 Actinobacteria bacterium UBA7422 | reverse complement strand
CTCGTCAGAGGAATCGGTGAAAGCGGTTTGGACTATTTCAGAACTCCTGCAGCTGGCAGAGCCGCGCAACATGAGTCGTTTCGATATCACATTGATCTAGCAAAGCGGCTTGACAAAACTTTGGTGATTCACGACCGAGATGCACACGAAGACGTAATTTCCGTGCTGCTGGATCAGGGGCCCCCGGAACGGGTTGTGTTTCATTGCTTCAGCGGTGACGCCGCGATGGCGCATGTCTGTGCCTCCCACGGTTGGTACATGTCTTTTGCTGGTGTCATTACTTTCAAAAATTCGGTAGCGCTGCGTGAAGCCTTAATGGTTGCGCCGATCGATTTACTACTTGTAGAAACAGATGCACCGTATTTGACGCCAACTCCCAATCGCGGGAAAGTGAACGCGAGTTACCTGATGCCCTACACGGTGCGAACCATTGCAGAGTTGCGTGAACTTAGTGAGGAAGAAACCGCAGCGACACTGACAGGCAACACTATCCGCGTTTTTGGAGATTGGTAGGCGTGGTTGCCGCGTTGGGTGCCGGGGCAATCCGAGAGTTAGCCGCTCGAGTGGGAATCGTTCCGACCAAAAAACTTGGGCAAAACTTTGTAATTGATCCCAATACGGTCCGCTACATAGTTGAACAATCGCGCGTGAATCCCGACAGCCATGTCGTGGAAATAGGGCCAGGCCTAGGCAGCTTGACCCTGCGATTACTGGAAGTTGTATCCCATGTCACGGCAGTCGAGATTGACGGACGGTTATCGGATCAATTACCGGTAACCGTGAGGGAAAACTGCCCGGAATTCTTGGGCAAGCTCACTGTAATCAATCGGGATGCACTTGAGATTCACGCTGGTGAGATTAACCCCGCTCCGAGTGACCTGATTGCCAATCTTCCCTACAACGTTGCGGTGCCGGTGCTCTTACATTTTCTTGCGGAGATACCAGAATTGACGGGTGTGCTCGTTATGGTTCAGAAAGAGGTAGCCGATCGCCTTTGCGCGGGACCTGGTTCACGCGTGTATGGAATACCGAGTGTCAAAATCCAATGGTTCGGCAAGGCCGAGGCTGCGGGCAATATTGGCAAGAATGTTTTTTGGCCCGCTCCAAATGTTGACTCTGGATTAGTGCGCGTGCATGTCACACATCCTTACCTTCATCTTGAGAATCAAAGGGGTTGGATTTTTCAGGTAGTGGATGCAGCTTTCGCGCACCGTCGCAAGACTCTGCGTGCTGGCATGGCGGACTTCGTCGGAACAGCTAACGCCGCCGAACGTGCGTTAATCAACGCGGGCATTGATCCTGGTGCTCGCGCTGAAACTTTGGGACTTGACGCATTTGTGCGCCTTGCAGCTTCGATCAGTGAACAACGAAATTAGTGGGCGTTAGAATCCAAGCGTTATGAGTACCAGATCAGTCACCGTTGAGGTCCCGGCAAAAATTAATCTGGCCTTGAAAATTGCACCACTTGGGCCAGACAACTTCCATCAACTAGTCACAGTTTTTCACGCGGTGTCCCTCTTTGACACCGTGACCGCTAGCACTGGAACAACTGGGGTCAATCTTTCGATTGACGGCGAGGGTGCGCATTTCCTACCCGTAAATTCGTCGAATCTTGCGGTAAAAGCCGCCAAGCTCCTCGCAAGACACCACGGAATGGACTCATCGGTTGAACTACACATTACGAAAAGAATCCCGATCTCAGGCGGCATGGCCGGTGGCTCAGCCGATGCTGCCGGTGCCCTAATTGCATGTGACCGATTGTGGGGAGCGAACTCTTCGAGAGAGGAACTCGAGTCCCTGGCGGCAGAGTTGGGGTCAGACGTTGCTTTCTTGCTTCACGGTGGAACGGCACTGGGCAGTGGCCGGGGTGAATTACTCACCAGCGTGATCACAACAGGTGAGTACCACTGGGTGATCGCACTAGCCGAGGGGGGTCTTTCAACACCCAAAGTTTATGCAGAGTTTGATGCACTCTCAGATTCTCTGTCGGAATCCTTTCCCGAACGTCCACTTGAAATCCCAACCGAGCTACTCATTGCGCTTCGCGCAGGTGACCACCAAGAACTCGGAGCCTCGTTAGCGAACGACCTAGAACCAGCGGCCTTGTCCTTGATGCCAAACCTTGCAAAGACACTTCACGTGGGTGTCGATCTTGGAGCGCTGGGTGCACTGGTTTCTGGCAGCGGACCGACCTGTGTTTTCTTGGTGCGATCACAGGA
>DKME01000004.1:0-1146 GCA_002469525.1 Actinobacteria bacterium UBA7422 | reverse complement strand
GCTTCGGGCCCTGCGCTCACTCGAATCACCAGCGGTTAAAACTGATCAAGCAGGCCGCGCAATAGAGTCGCTAGCTGTTCTTGTGATCCACGGTCTAAGCCGCTTAGTGCGGCCTTCTCCCGCTCTAAGAGATCTTTAAGTGCCCCGTCAACAGCAATCTGCCCGGCGTCGGTGAGTGCTATCAAAACCCCCCTGCGGTCGTTGGTGTCGGGAAAGCGAGCGACGAACCCACGCTCGAGGAGTCGGTCAACGCGGGTTGTCATGGTGCCACTGGTGACATGTGTCTGGGTGGAGAGCGTTCCCGCAGAAAGTGTGAAAGGTGGACCGGTTCGTCGAAGTGCGGCAAGAACGTCAAACTCCCATGAGTCCAGATCGTGATCACGAAAAGCTTTCGCGCGAGCGGTATCCAGTTGCGCTGAAACTCGCGTCAACCTGGAAAGCACCTGTAAAGGGGTGACGTCAAGATCCGGGCGTTGTACCTGCCAGGCGGCAACAATTTGATCAACGTCGTCGGGCGTGGACATGGTAGAAGTCTACGTCAGGAATCGTGAGGTCAAGATTCCTGAGAGATCAAGTGTTCTTTTTCCCCGCCAGGCTTGGCTTGCTGTCTAAGTTTCGTAGTCCATTCCAAGCCAAGTTCACTAGGTGAGACACCACTTCTTCCTTTTTTGGTTTACGCACGTCAAGCCACCACTGGCCCGTGAACGCAACCATGCCGACCAGCATCTGGGAATACATGGGTGCGAATTTGTCGTTGATCCCGTGAGCTTTGAACTCTGCTGCCAGAACGTCTTCCACTTGAGTTGCAATGTCAACCATGAGACTGGCAAAGGAACCGGTCTGGGTAGTGACAGGTGAGTCGCGAACCAGAATGCGGAAGCCCTGAGGGTTGGAGTCGATGTAGTTGAACAAAGCCATGCCGGCCTGTTCAACAAGTTCTCGCGCACTAGCCCCTTCATTGCGCGACCCTGTCAACGACTGACTAATTGAGTCAAGGAGATAATTCATCTCGCGGTCGACAACAACGGCGTAAAGTCCTTCTTTGCCGCCAAAGTGTTCATAGACAACAGGTTTTGATACGCCAGCCTTTGCCGCGATCTCTTCAACCGTAACCGTTTCGAATCCTTTTTCCGCGAAAAGTTTGCG
>DKME01000044.1 GCA_002469525.1 Actinobacteria bacterium UBA7422 | reverse complement strand
TTAGCCCGGATAGTTAGCCCGGATAGGTTGCGGTTGTTCCTTGAATGCGTTCAATCCAAGACTGGGTTGAGTTTTCATAGATCGAGCCATCAGCCGAGGCCACGAGCGTGGCCAAGCCGGGGGCTGCTGCAATCGAAATTGGACCTGCGGGTGAACCCTGTGCCGCTATTTCCCCGCGCCCCAAATCAATTTCGTAAATTTGAATGGTGCCGGCCGTCTCACTTGCAATCGCTGCGATCGTGTTTGCACTTGACCAAGCCAAGGCAGTGACCTCACCGAGTTTAGATTCAACTCGCATGGGCTTTTGTAATTCAATCCGAGTGACGTTTGCGGGTGAGGGACGACTAACCCGCATCAGGAGTAATACCAACCCTGAATCATTAGACACGATGACTGCGGCGCGGGTGCCATCACGTGAAGGCACAACTGATTGAACGAGGTCGCCCTCCGCTAAACCGTTCACCTCAATGTCGAATGTTTTACCCGTTGCCATAAGGGTTTGTGTCACTCCATTCTGATTAACGATCCAGGCCGTTGTGTTCCCGTCAAAGGCAATCGACCGCAACTCAACGGGGATCTGCGAGCCTAATTCAATTGACACCACCGGTGCACCGACGAGTAATCCGCCACCCAAGAGCTCACCGGCTGCCGTCAGTGCAATGGTCCGTTTCCCGTCAGCGGAGATCGCAAACTTGGACAAACTCTCCTCTAGGCTGCCAAAGGCACCCGGGACGGCAAAGTTCCCGCCCGGGGTTAGGCGGACAACACCTGCACTGGTCGCCGCGTAGCCCACGGCATCCCGAGCAAGACCACCTGGATCAACCTGCGGCCACGCGTCCCGGGACTGAGGGGAGGTAGCTCCCGGCACACTCAATGGTGTTCCATTCACCGAAATTTCTACAAATTGCACCTCCGGTAACGCTCGAAGTGTCCACACGATTTGCTGTGAGAGCGCCACTCGAACGGGGTCATTGGCCAGGGTCACGCTGGCGTTGAGGTTGACGCGTGCCACACCATTTTCAATTGGCACGGCGTCCACTGCAAGTCCAACACCTGCCGGAATACCGGTGCGCACTGCTGGTCGTAGCCACTCATTGGGTCCAGCAATTAAACGCTGAATCAGGGTTGTGCCCAATGCTGGGCCAATTACGGGAATCAGCCGCGCATCAGGAACTAATGTTTGAAAACTTGGATTGAAAAAATAGAGTGGAAAGCTGCGATAGGCGCGGCTCACGTCAAAATCAGACAAAAGTAGTCCAGCGGGCGCCAGGCTAATGCGCCATTCCCCGTCTCGTTGAGTGAGAAAGAAACTGCGTTGTAATTGGCTCCCTGGATCTTCCACGGTGTACCGGCCATTGTCTGAAATTCGACCGCTCAATGTAGAACTAAAGAGCACAGCCGCACCAGCTTCCACCAATGTGGGAACACCGTCATAGACGATCACCCCGGAACTTGGATTCCACTCGCCCGCCGCCTCGGGAGTGAGATAACTGCGTGCAACCGCGTGATTTCTATCAAATGAGGCCGAAGACTCAAGAAAACCTTGAACAATTTCAGTTGGCGACATCCCTGCACGCGGTGGCCGAGCGATCACCCGAATGAATTGGTCAGCACTCGTATTTGACACCAACTGGCCCGCCTCGATGGGACCTGTTGTGGGTACCTGTGCCACAAATGACCCTGAACCGCTCCCGCAGCCGGTAAGCCCAGTGATCGTGGATCCCGCCAACAAAATGAAAAGAATCTTGCCAATCATGGCCCACCCCTTCGCCAGGGTGCCGTGTCCAAAGGGTCACGGGTCACCACAACATCATTCCCTTGGTGTCCACTTAGCTCATCGGACTCAATGTTTGCAGGGGCACCAAAAGATTCCTCGTCCATGGACAATGGAGAAGTCGTAAACCCCTCTCCGGCGATACGCGGTAGCGTCAGACGAAAACAGGCACCTATCCCAGGTTCACCGATCGCTTCGAGCCACCCACCATGTAATCGCACGTCTTCAAGGGCGATCGCCAACCCTAAACCTGTTCCTCCGGTTGTCCGAGCGCGCGCTTTGTCTGCCCGCCAGAAACGGCTGAATACCAAGCTCGCTTCTCCTGGCATCAGACCCACCCCAAAGTCACGCACCGTGATCGCAATTGAGTCGTGATCACCGGCAAGTTCAATGACAACACTCGTCTCATTTGCGTGCTCAATCGCATTGTCCACAAGGTTACGAAGTACACGATCAATTCGACGAGGGTCGCATTCAACAAAAGCGGGTCGCTCGAACGCCGCAAAGCGCACTTTGAGGTTGTTTCGCTGAGCTAGCGGCAACGTCGAATGAACGACTCGCTCAACCATCGGGATTAAGTCGGTTTTTTCAATGTCCAAGACGGCTACTCCAGCATCAAAGCGTGAGATCTCAAGCAAGTCAACCAACAAAGACTCAAATCGATCAAGTTGTTGCTGCAGTAGTTCAACGGACCTCGCACTACTCGGATCGAATGTTCCCCGGTCTTCGTACATGACGTCAGCCGCCATGCGGATAGTCGTCAACGGAGTTCGTAATTCGTGGGACACATCGGAAACAAATCTCTGCTGCACAAGTGATAATTCTTCCAACTGACGAATTTGTGTTGCCAAGTTTTGGGCCATTTCATTAAATGAAGTGGCGAGCTGCGCGAGATCGTCTTCTTTCTTGACCTGCATTCGTTCATTGAGTTTTCCCGAAGAGAACCTTCGAGCGATTCGGGCTGCTTCCCGCACTGGCACAACAACTTGTCGGGTAACCAGCAGTGCAACCACAGCAACCAGTATCACCAAAATAATTCCAGCGCCAACAACCGCGTTCGACACTAGATCAAGTGTTTCCTGCTCCTGATCTAGATTGAAAAGGTAATACAGTTCATATGGCCCAACCGTTGGCACGGAAAGTGGTGCGCCGACAATCAAGCCCGGCGTCGTTCGGCCGTCAAGGAAAACAATTGGAGCGTATGTCCAAGACTGCCGCTTAGTTTCTTGAATTGCCTCACGCAGGTCGACCGGAACGCTGGAGACCGCAACCAGGTTGGTTCCTCGTTCCGGAGCGTCACTGTTGGCACTTGATGTCAGGAGCAGTACGTCAAATGCTGACGGTGAACCCGATCGCGCACCAAGCGTTGCAATAACACTGTCAACAAGACGCGCGGCCGACGGTGTGGCTGGTCCAGTATTGGCTGCGTCAAGTAACCGTTGGGCTTCGCCCAGACCCGCCGATGCTTCGCTGATTGCAGAACGATCCTTGGAGTCCAAAAGCCCAGTGGTAACCCGAGATAACAATGAGAAACCTAAAACTGTTACCACTAGGGCACTGAGGACTAACGTCGAAGTTGTCACACGAAAAAGTAGCGACCTGCGCCAAATGCGCCTACCCCAACGAAAAGGCGCAAGCAATAAGCGAATGAATTTCACAATTTAGAACGGTGCTTAGTTCGGTCCGGCTTTGTAACCCACACCACGAACCGTCAAAACAATATCGGGCCGTTCTGGATCTTGCTCAATTTTGGCCCGTAACCGTTGAACGTGGACGTTGACCAGCCTGGTGTCTGCTGAGTGCCGATAACCCCAGACTTCTTCGAGTAGGGCTTCACGCGAGAATACCTGCCCAGGTTTACGCGCAAGACACAACAACAGGTCAAACTCAAGGGGCGTCAACGAAAGCGCCTCTTCGCCTCGATGAACCGAATGGCCGGTAACGTCGATTGCCAAGTCGCCAATCTGCAACCCCGCCGGTGTGGGTTCTTCATTGCGCCGAATACGCGCACGAACCCGAGCAACAAGTTCCTTTGGCTTAAATGGTTTTACGATGTAGTCGTCGGCCCCCGCTTCAAGACCCACAACGACGTCCACCGTGTCACTCTTCGCTGTCAACATCACAATCGGAGTCCCTGATTCGGCTCGGATCAGCCGACATACGTCAACGCCGTCCTTACCTGGCAGCATTAAATCCAAGAGCACAATGTCAGGTCGGCTCTCCCGAAAAACTGCGAGCGCCTTCGCTCCATCGGAACAAAAAATCGGCTCGAAACCTTCACCGCGAAGTACGATTCCCAGCATCTCAGCCAATGCAAGATCGTCGTCAACTACCAGAACTTTTCCACGGGCGCCAACGTCTGCGGGTGAACCAGCATTCATCATGGTCATACCCCTATGTTGTCACCCCGGCTCTGAGCCCACAAGCCCGGACACCGCGATTGCCGAAACACGCAAAAGTGGGGCGGGGATTCCTTAAAGGACCACCCACCCCACCAGAAGCGATATTGGTTTAGTAGCGGTAGTGATCTGGCTTGTAGGGACCAGCCACATCAAGGCCCAAGTACTCTGCCTGTTGCTTGGACAGTTCCGTTAAGCGAACACCAAGTGCATCAAGGTGAAGCCGGGCAACCATTTCGTCAAGGTGCTTCGGCAAAACGTGAACGTCGAGTGAGTACTCATCGCGCTTGGTGAAGAGCTCAATTTGCGCAAGTACCTGGTTAGTGAACGAGTTACTCATGACGAAGGATGGGTGACCCGTCGCATTTCCAAGATTGAGCAGGCGCCCTTCCGAGAGCATGATAATCGTGTGACCGTCGGGGAACGTCCATTCGTCCACCTGTGGTTTGATTGTTTTGCGCTTGATTCCTGGCACGTTAGTGAGCCCAACGATGTCGATCTCGTTGTCGAAGTGACCAATATTTCCCACAATCGCCTGATGCTTCATCTGCGACATGTGCTCTGCAGTGATCACGTCGTAACAGCCTGTTGCAGTAATGAACAGGTCAGCCTGACCGATCACGTCTTCGATCAACGCGACTTGGTAGCCGTCCATTGCAGCCTGAAGCGCACAGATTGGATCAACTTCGGTCACAATCACGCGTGCGCCCTGTCCACGGAGGGAGTCCGCGGAGCCCTTGCCCACATCGCCATAGCCCGCAACAACCGCGACCTTGCCACCGATCAAAGTATCGGTTGCACGATTGATTCCGTCGATCAATGAATGACGGCAGCCATAGACGTTGTCGAACTTGCTCTTAGTGACCGAGTCATTGACGTTAATTGCGGGGAAAATAAGTGAACCATCGCGGTGCATTTCATACAAACGGTGCACCCCTGTGGTGGTTTCTTCTGTAACGCCGAGAATGCCGCTTGCAATATTGGTCCAACGCTGTGAATCTTCTGTCAATGTGCGCGCGAGGGTCGCAAGTACGACCGCGTATTCCTCAGAAGTGTCAGCATCTGGCTTTGGAACAACTCCGGCTGCCTCGAATTCCTTGCCCTTGTGGACGAGCATGGTTGCATCTCCACCGTCGTCGAGGATCATGTTGGGACCCTTACCGTCTGGCCACATCAGGATTTGCTCAGTGCACCACCAGTATTCGGGGAGAGTTTCACCCTTCCACGCGTACACCGGAACGCCTGTTGGTGCGTCGACGGTTCCTTCTGGTCCCACAACTACCGCAGCAGCTGCATGGTCTTGGGTTGAGAAAATATTGCACGATGCCCAGCGCACGTCGGCGCCAAGGTCAACGAGTGTCTCGATTAGCACTGCGGTCTGAACCGTCATATGGAGTGACCCGGTGATGCGAGCTCCCGAAAGAGGCTTGCTCTTGCCAAATTTTTCACGCATTGCCATCAGGCCTGGCATTTCATGCTCAGCCAGCCGGATTTCATCGCGACCAAAATCTGCAAGATTCATATCGGCGACTTTGAAGTCGGGTGTTCCGTCG
>DKME01000154.1:16893-29412 GCA_002469525.1 Actinobacteria bacterium UBA7422 | reverse complement strand
CTGGCCCGGATTCGGTGAAAATGCGCGTGTACTCGAGTGGATTGTAAACCGACTCAGCGACAAGGCCGAGGCAGTAGACACGCCAATCGGTCGTATTCCTGCACCCGGCGCGCTCAACACAGACGGGCTGGATTTGACACAAGACCAGATGGCTGAACTTTTTGCAGTGAATGCTGATTCATGGTTGGCTGAAACTGACTTGACCAAGGAGTACTACGCCGAGTTTGGTGACCGGGTTCCTGCTGAGCTAAATGCGCAACTCCAAGGACTGCGTGATCGTTTAGGCGAGAGTGGCAACCAGAATTGATTTGATTGTGTGCATCCGGTTTTCAGCTTGATCAAATGCGATATTGGCAGGTGACTCGAAAACCTCATGTGTGATTTCAAGGCCACCGTTTAGATTAAAGTCACGTGAGATTTGTTCGCCAACGAGAGTCTTGTTGTCGTGGTAGGCCGGCAAGCAGTGCATAGCCTTGGCACCGGGACGGGCTTGATCGAGTACGGCTTGATTAACTTGATACGGCTGAAGTAGTTTGATCCGCTCCGTCCATACTTCCTTGGGTTCTCCCATGGAGACCCACACATCTGTGTGGATGAACTCGGCCCCGCTCACTCCTTCATTGACCTCCTCGGTCAAAGTGATGCTCGCGCCACTCTCAGCAGCGCGTTTATGTGCTTGGTCAATAACGGCTTGTTCTGGCCAAAGTGCTTTCGGTGCAACGATTCTGATGTCGCTGCCCATGATCGCGCCCATGATCAACAGTGAGTTACCCATATTGCTGCGAGCATCTCCGAGATAGCAATAGGACAGTTGAGCGCCGGGATCAACCTGGTGCTCGCGCATGGTGAGGAAGTCGGCAAGCATCTGGGTAGGGTGCCATTGATCGGTCAAACCGTTGTAGACGGGAACGTGAGAGTACTCCGCGAGCTCTTCAACCACAGAGTGATCGCTGCCGCGGAACTCAATTGCGTCGAAGACTCGGCTGAGAACGCGAGCGGTGTCCGCTGGGGATTCTTTATGACCAATTTGGCTTGTTGCACCATCTAGGAAAGTAGTGTTCCCACCTTGGTCGCTCATTGCCACACTGAAAGAGATGCGTGTGCGGGTCGAAGTCTTCTCAAAAATCGCGGCTAGATTTCTGCGCTTAAGGAGTTCAGGCTCGGTGTGATCTTTTCTTGCTTGCTTCAACTGCGCAGCCAACTGCAGGAGTGAGTCTAATTCCTTTGCCGTGAAATCCAGTTCACACAAAAAGTCTCGCCCAGTGAGGCCAAGTGAATGTATGTGATCGACGGTGAGCGGCTCAGTCATTCGCTGAGTCTATGAGCGGTCACCTCGCGCGCTGAATACGGTGGATTCCCAAGGCTTCCTCAGAGATCGCCTCGTTGACCAATTCCTTGGCCGCGGCTACACCTGTTCCTGGGACGCTCGCGAGTCGTGTCGCTGCAGGCCGATCAATTGTGCGGTAAATCGCTTCCCGGTCGTCCTCACTCAAACCACCCCAGACCCCATAGGGTTCACGAGCACGGATCGCGTAATCCGCGCACTCCAACCGAACCGGACACGAGGCGCATACGCGCTTGGCCGATTGGTCCCGGCGAGAGCGCGAGGACCCTCGCTCGTTTTGGGGGTGGAAAAAGAGTAATGGATCAGTGCTTCGGCATAAACCTAGTTCTTGCCAGTGCCACTTTGAATCAAGTGGCACCTGAGCGAGTGGTTGCTGTGGCATATCTCCTCCGTCCGCTTTCGCGTCACGTTTCTTAGTTCAAATGTAAGCCACGCGTGGGAGTGGGCTAGGCGGGACTTAGGTCCCCTATTCTGCGATTACGTCCTCATTTGACTTGGCAATTTCACGGCGAACGTCTTCCATGTCCACGTCGCGGACTGCTGCGATCAAATTGTCTAAACCTTCTTGGGGGAGCGCACCAGCTTGGGAATACAACACCACGCCGTCTCGAATTGCCATGAGGGTAGGAATCGAACTGATCTCAAAACTGCCAGCAAGCGCTTGTTCCGCTTCGGTGTCTACTTTGGCAAAAACAATGTCAGTATTGGTTTCAGATGCTTTTTCATAGACCGGCGCAAAACTGCGGCAAGGCCCGCACCAAGAAGCCCAAAAGTCAACGAAGACTATTGGATTGCCCTTAATTGTGTCTGCGAAACTGGATTCTGTTAATTCAATGGTAGCCATAGGTATACCCTACGGGGTATACCTGAAAATTTCAAATTGCCCCCGTTCCTAGTGAAGATAGATTTCTAGTGGAAGTAGATTTCTAGTGGAGGTAGAGTCATTCCCATGAGTACTCCAACTGTTACACCACTGGCTGCACCTGAACTCGAAGAATTAGGCAGTGTCCTCACAGAGGAGCGAACCTCGCACTTCGACGACGGGGATCATGAGAAATTCGCCCATTACGTGGAAAAGAACAAGATCGTTGAAAGTGCCGTTACCGGAGCTCCGGTAAAGGCACTATGTGGGAAGAAGTGGACACCAAACCGCGACCCCTCGAAGTTCCCCATCTGTCCCGACTGCGAAAAAATCCACAAATCACTGCCTAAGGGCGGCGAATAAAGGGGGTATTTCGGCTGGCTTCCCTGTCAGTGGGAGGATTTGTCCGCGCTATCCAGCGCTCCTTTAATTCACGAGCCCCTGATTGGATTGAATTCACAATGCAGAGAAAATCAATGAGACTTGCCGGAGTGGCCACTTTGGCTGTGGCGGGCCTTCTTCTAAGCGCCTGCTCCTCAGACACCGAGAGCGTCACCGAAGCGACGACCGCTGCCGAATCTTCAACCGAAGAAAGTGCGACGGAGAGTGCGGCAACCGACGAGTGTGCCTACGAAAACTTGACCACGATCAACCCGGGCATGTTGACTATTGGCACTGACACACCCGCGTACCCCCCTTACTTCTCGGACGACGATCCCACCAACGGTGAAGGATTCGAATCAGCGGTCGCCTACGCTGTTGCATCCCAACTTGGCTTCGCGGCAACTGATGTGAAATGGGAAGTTGTTCCATTCAATACCTCTTATGCACCGGGAAACAAGAACTTCGATTTTGATATCAACCAAATCTCAATCACCCCCGAGCGCTCAGAAGTTGTTGACTTCTCCGACGGCTACTACACCGTCAATCAAGCGGTCGTGGCATTCAATGACTCCCCCCTAGCCGGTGCGACAACGATCTCTGAACTCAAAGATGCAAAGCTGGGTGCTCAGGTAGGAACCACGAGCTTGGACTTCGTGACAGAGGTCGTCGTACCAACCCAAGAGCCCTATGTTTTCAACGACACAAATGACGCCAAGAGTGCATTGCAAAACGGAACAATCGACGGAATTGTTGTGGATTTGCCAACCGCGTACTACGTGACCGCGGCAGAGTTTGACGACAGCAAGATCGTCGGTCAATTCCAGGCAACAGCAAGTGGCGAAGAGTTTGGATTGCTTTTCCAAAAAGGCAACCCGCTGGTGACTTGCGTGAATAATGCGCTGACCACATTGAAGGATTCCGGTGAATTACAGGAAATCCAAGATGCATGGTTGGCTGGCGCAACTGCCCCCTACTTCACGGAATAAGGATTAGTCGCGCAATCACTTGCGATTAACTAGTCTCGATTAACACGTGAACACACCCGCTCCCGGCACAGATACGGTCTATATCGACCCTCTGCGCCGGGAGCGTGTGCGTAAGAAGGCTCGTAGTGACGCACTCATCGGCGTCGCCAGTTTGGTTGGTTTCGTAGCAGTAGTCGTTCTACTGGTGGGTCGCAGTTCAGGTTGGGAAACAGTTCAAAAAACGTTTTTCAACGGTGACCAGTTTGCCGAATCGTTCCCAGGACTGTTGGAAGCTTTTTGGCTCAACGTTCGGATCTTCTTGATCGCTGAACCGCTGATTCTTATCATTGGACTATTGGTTGCCCTAGCGCGCACGGTGAAGTCGCCAATTTTTCTCCCGATACGAGTGTTGGCAACTATGTATGTTGACATTTTTCGTGGTGTCCCCACCATTTTGATTATTTTCCTTCTGGGGTTCGGAATGCCGGCACTGCAACTCACAGGTGTACCCAGTGACGCGATTTTTTGGGGGACCGCTGCACTGGTTTTGTCTTATGGCGCGTATGTGGCCGAAGTTTTCCGTGCGGGAATTGGTTCAGTTCACCCGAGCCAAACAATGGCCGCACGCTCATTGGGGCTTTCATCTTTTCAAACGAATCGCTTCGTGGTGCTGCCTCAAGCGGTGCGCAATGTGACTCCACCGTTGCTTAACGACTTCATCTCACTACAAAAAGACACCGCATTGGTTGCTGTGTTAGGACCGATTGAAGTCCTTCGACGTGCACAAATTGACACTTCCGCGAACTTCAATTACACACCATATGTGGGCGCCGCACTGATTTTTATTGCATTAACAATTCCCATGACTCGCTTCGCCGACTGGATTCAAGTTCGCTCAGCGCGGAAGAAACGTGCTGGGGGTGTGGCGTGAGCCTATCCGCGTTCATTGAGATTGATTCGGTGTGGAAGTCCTTTGACAATCACCCTGTTCTTCGTGGACTCTCACTCACCGTCCCTGCGCATTCCGCAACTGTTCTCATTGGCGCGTCGGGGTCGGGAAAATCAACATTGCTCAGATGCATCAACGCACTAGAAACAGTTGACGCCGGAAGCATTGTTATCGACCAAGAACTTGATGTGACCGCTTTCAAAACTGATCTGGATGCGGTTCGCCGTCGAATCGGAATCGTTTTTCAGTCCTACAATCTTTTCCCGCACATGAAAGTTCTTGAAAACATTACGCTCGGACCAACCCGCGTTTTGCATAAATCCAAGAAAGAGTCCGAGGCAGCCGCCATGGAGTTGCTTACGCGATTTGGTTTGCAAGCAAAGGCGCTCGACTACCCGGATCGACTTTCCGGAGGCCAAGCCCAACGAGTGGCGATTGTCCGTGCGCTCGCGATGGAGCCAGAGATCATGCTCTTTGACGAAATCACCTCAGCCCTTGACCCAATGCTTGTCGGTGAAGTGCTGGACTCGGTTCGTGAACTGCGCGAGGGTGGTTTGACCATGGTTATGGCAACGCACGAGATGTCCTTTGCCAAGGAAATCGCCGACCAGGTGTGCTTCCTGAATGAGGGAATTGTGTGGGAGGCGGGGAGCGCAACTGAAGTATTTGACTCCCCGGCTCGTCCTGAAACGCAAGAATTCCTTCAACGCGTGAACTAATTCGGGCAAATACGGCACGGCAACAGAATTTCCAAGGGAAATAGGCGTAGCCTTTGGCCGTATCAATTACTGCCTGTTTCAGGCACCTATTTGGAGGTATTAAATGTCAACCCAAGTTGAAATGGAAGTAAGCGACAACATGCTTGCCTCCCTGGGCCGTGTGTGGTGGCTACTTCTTTTCGGCGGAGTTATTAGCCTTGGAGTGGGTATTCTTGCAATCGCATGGCCGGGAAAAACTATTGTAGTCGTCGCGGTTCTTTTCGCGATCTACCTGATCGTTTCAGGAATTTTTGAGATCGTCCGTTCCTTTTCATCCGGTCTGACCGGGGGAACTCGTGTGCTCCTCCTGATCACAGGCGTTCTTTCTGTGATTCTTGGAATCTTTGCGATTCGTTCGGCAGTTAACGCCGTGGATCTCCTTGGAATTTTCGTGGGAATTGCATTCCTGTTCCGCGGATTCGCCAGCCTATTCATGGGCTTTGATTCAAAGGAAGGCCGTGGTTGGAATATCTTCTTCGGTCTCGTTATGTTGATCGGTGGCGTGGTTGTCCTGTCGCAGCCAGCGCTCTCACTCGTAACGTTGGCCTGGGTTGTTGGGATCTGGTTGATCGTTATCGGCATCTACGAAATCATCGCTTCATTTATTGTTCGTAAGCAGACAAAAGCTCTCGTTTAGTTCATAACAAAGTGCCCCTCGACTTCGAGGGGCACTTTGTTTTTCCCACGCGCAGTGGTTAGGTTGGATTGTGGCCAAGGAAACCTCACAAACTCTCGATCGTGGACTGAGTGTCTTGGAGGTCTTAGCCGAATTCCCAGAGGGGCTAAGCGTCACAGAACTCAGTCATAAATTGGGTGTTGGGCGCACTGTCGTGTATCGGCTTGTTGTCACACTCGAAGCGCACTCGCTTCTGCGTCGCTCAGCAGACGGCAAGTGCCGACTCGGCCTGGGGCTCTTGTCCCTAGCCCGCGTGATTCAGCCACTTGTCCGTGAAGCGTCTGGACCAGCATTACGCATGCTGGCAGAGGCCCTTAGTTGCACCGCCTACCTCATGATCGCCGATGTCAATGACGGACTGGTCGCTCTCGTATCTGAACCGAACCGCAGTGATATGCACGTGTCAATCCGGATCGGTACTCGCTCACCACTCGAAGGCAGCGCCGGCGGGCGGGCAATTCTGGCGGCAAGAACAGCTGCTGGCCGACCACTTGACCCCCCGTGGGTGGTTGCCAATCTTGAGGGCGGCACGTACGGCTTGGCTGTGCCGCTCACCGGAGTTGCCGGGCTTGAGGCAAGTGTGGGAATTGTCTCGGCTCGCGAATTTGCAGAGACTGAATTCGGCCCACGCATTACTCGAAGTGCCCAAGAAATAGCCCGGATGTTGATGTAACTCAGATCACAGAAACTTCACAGACACGCCGCTGACCAACCGGGGTTGAACAATCCCGGTAGATCACGCACAATGGAGCGTGCCTTCCCCGAGATCACGCTTAGTGCGTCGTGCCACTGCCCTTGTCGTTGCCGCACTTATGGGCCTGAGTTTTACAACGTCGGCCTTTGCGCAAAGCCCACCGAACCGGATTGTAAGTGGCTGGATTCCCTATTGGATGTCAAGCCAAGGCAAACCACAAGGAATAAACACCGCAACTGCGAACTCGGATCTTTTCGTTGACGTCTCACCGTTTTGGTATTCGGCAACAAAGGGTGGACCCAATGGGGTGAAAGTCGGCTTCAACAGAAATTACGGTAACGCTGCCGCCAACTCTTCTTGGGCTGTGGGCCAACTTCGTGCAGCGGGAATTCCAGTGATTCCTGCCATTGCAGACGCCTCGGGAAAGAACACCATGGCAAGAGTCCTCGCGGATCCTGTGACGCGAAGCGCCCACGTTGTTGACATCGTAAATCTTGTTATGTCAAATAATTACGATGGAATTGACTTGGACTATGAAACTTTTGCCTTTTCGGACGGGAGCGCGAGTTGGGATGCAACCCAACCCAACTGGACGGCTTTTGTTCAGGAGTTGGGAACGGCTCTGAAAGCTCAGGGCAAACAACTGATTGTGACGATTCCGCCACCGTGCTCCATGAGCAGTAATTGCAGTGCGCGCACGGGTTACTACGTGTACAACATGATCGGGATCGCGCCGTTCGTTGACAGGATTCGGATTATGGCCTACGACTATTCATTGGCAGGGCCGCTTGCTCCCTACAACTGGGTGCGCGCAATCGTTCAGTATTCAGCCTCGGTGGTTGACCCAGCAAAAATACAAATTGGTGTCCCAACCTACGGTCGGTTCTGGACGGAAAAAAAATCCGGCGGTGCCTATAAACTCACGGGATCCTGTCCACGAAGTTCAAGTAGTGGAGCAGAAAAGGCCGCTTACAACACTTTGACTGCTCGAGGATCAATGACAGAAGTTGATATTCCAGCGTTTATCGCCAAAACGAATGGCACAACAACATGGGATGACACGAGTAAAGAGTATTCGTTCAGTTACAAGCGAAGCCTCACGTGGAATGATTCAAGTGGTAGTTCACAAACCTGTACTGCCTCCAAAATTATGCGGTTTGCTGGGCCAGAAGGCGTTTTAGCGAGAACCCAACTCGTTGGTGAATTCGGCATCAATGCTGCCGCTTATTGGACGATCGGTGGTGACAACCCGGTCATGTGGCCCATGATCCGCGATTACGCGCAGTCACTGGCTCCCGTGGTTCCTGAAGTTGCCGTTGCTGCACCAGCCACGGTTGTGTTCGGCCAACCGAGTGCGCTGACAACATCAGCCTCCTTCAATGGTGCTCCAATTGTGAATGGGAATGCCGTACTTCAAAGATCTGATTCGGGGAGTTGGGTTGACGTTGCTTCCGGCATAACGGGAGCTGACGGAGCCGTAGGCATCCCATTCACCATTGACGCGAGTGCAACATTCCGGATCCTTGTGCAGGCGACTGAATCAACACCAGAGGTGGTGTCAGCAGAATTCCCCATCGCTGTGAGTTCAACAGTATCTGCGCGAGCGAAGAAGAAAGTGGTTAAACGCGGAGCCATGATGAAAGTTCCAACAGTTGTACGCCCGGCAGTCACTAATCAAAAGGTAGTTCTGCAAGTTCAACGCGGAGCCAAGTGGAAGAAAGTGACATCCACCAAAACAAAGGCGAACGGCAGAATTGTGATCAAGTCGAAAGCGAAACTTTCCAAGGGAAAGTACACGTTCCGCGTATTGGCCAAGCCTAAATCAGGAATTCAAGCGGGAATTTCTGGAACTTTCACTATGCGGATCAAGTAACTGAATTAGCTGACCGGCAGGTCGAACCAACGTAGTTGATCAAAGTCATCGCTGTAGCCGCTTACCCCGGACATGAGCTCGGGCACTGGCAACCCATGCAGCATTGAATGCGCACTGGCGAGGTATTCCGCTAAGGCGCTTTCCGGTGCTACGTCGTGGTTGACCGGGTAGGACAACTCGCCGTTCTCGTTGTAGTTGAGCATTGACAGTCGTAGTGGAGGCTCAATTGCCCCGTCAACGTGATGCCAGCGACCGGACAGTGCGTCGAAACGGTACTGGGGCAGAAGTGCCCAACCGTGATCAGCGATCAACCGAACAGCTTGCACAATGTATTCGAATACTGGTTCGGAAATAAAGTAGTTGAAGTTTACGCGCACCCAGCCAGGTTTAATTCCCTCACAGCCGTGGCTAATTTCGCGCTCGTATTCGTGAGACGTTTCCAGATCGATTCCCAATAACCGATGTCCATAGGGGCCGGCGCAGCTGCACCCGCCACGGGACTGAATCCCAAACAGGTCGTTAAGGACCGCAACCACGAAGTTGTGGTGCAGGTACTTACCCTCCGGATGCTTAATCACAAAAGACACGATGCTCAATCGGTCAGCGTCAAGGTTGCCCAAAATTTGAATATTGGGGTGAGGCGCCCAGCTCTGGATCGCCCGTCGAACTAGATCGTGCTCGTGAGCCCGAATGACGTCAACTCCAACTGCTTCTTTGAGCTGAAAGACGAGGCCAGCACGGATTGATTCAATGATTGCAGGCGTGCCACCTTCTTCGCGGTGTTCAACGTCGTTGAGGTACATGTGCTCAGTCTGGTTGACGTAAGCGACAGTGCCACCTCCAACGCTTTCAGGAACAGAGTTGTTGAGGAGTTCCTTTCGAAGGATCAATACTCCGGGTGTTCCGGGGCCACCGATGAACTTGTGGGGGGAAAGAAAAATCGCGTCCTTGTACGCGGAAGGGTGTGAATCACACCGCGGATTCATTTCAATGTCGACGTAGGGGGCTGCTGCGGCGAAATCCCAGAAGGCCAGTGCCCCATATTTGTGGACAAGTTGTGTGACCGCGTGCGTGTCGGAGATAATGCCGGTGACGTTACTCGCAGCGCTGAAAGAGGCAATGCGTAGTGGTCGATCTTGGTAGGCAATCAGTTCAGCTTCAAGTTGAACCGTGTCGATCTGCCCGTTGGCATCTTCTCGGATCGTGACAACGTCCGCGAGTGACTCACGCCACGGTAGTTCGTTGCTGTGGTGCTCAAAAGGACCAATAAATACGACGGGCCTTTCTTCTGCGGGAATGTAGTTCGAGAGGTGATATTTCGCATCAAGGTCTGCGGGAAGGCGCAGGTTCATAATTCCAATCAGCTTGTTAATTGTTGCCGTAGAACCTGACCCACAGAAAATAATCGCAGTGTCTTCGTCCCCATTGACCGCTGACTTGATAATCGAGCGGGCATCTTCGCGCAGGCGGGTTGTTTGCAGGCCGGTGCCGCTGGACTCCGTGTGGGTATTCGCATAACGGGGCAGAACTTCCCCACGGATAAAGTCTTCGATGAAGGTGACGCTGCGGCCGCTGGCCGTGTAATCCGCGTAAGTGACCCGTCTTGGACCAAATGGACCGAGCATTAATTGGTCGTCTCCGATTACGGACTCACGAATGCGAGCCAAGATCGCGGGTTCCGGCAATCCAGACTCGGCCGGTGGGAGCGTAAATTCGGGAGACTCTGCGGACATATTCCAACCTTAGTTGACTCATCGGTTGACTGCCCGCAAGTCATGAAAGAATGCTTCTGTGACGCCTTCCATGACCGCAATACCGCTGGGCACCCTTCCCGCGCTCGATCTAGAGAGTGAACTGGATAAACCCTGGTCTACGACCGTATGGGATGACCCAATCAACCTGATGTCCTACGTCACCTACGTTTTCATGGAGTACTTTAAATTCAGTAAAGAAAAGGCTGACTACCACATGTTGATGGTGCATACGGAAGGTAAATCGGCAGTCTCAACAGGCAGTCGCGAAGCAATGGAGAAAGACGTTGCGGCGATGCACTCCTACGGCCTTTGGGCCACGCTATCCCAGGATTAACCCATCATGGAAATAAACCCCGACGGCGAAGCGATCGTGATTTCGGTGGAACCTTTTGAAGTTGGGATCCTTCGCGACCTGGCCAACCAACTACTCGATATCACCGCACCCGACAGCGAAGTAGTCAACAACGAAGATCCGCTTGCAGCACTGATTGGAATTGACGTGCTCGCGCAAAAACCATCGGACCCGATTGCATCCCGGCTTTTCCCTGATGCATACCCAGACGACCCTGAAGCGTCAATGGAATTCCGGAGATTCACCGAGCGTTCGTTACGCGAAACCAATGTAAATCGGGCCAACAGCGTGCTGGCTGATTTGGAAGGGCGTTCCCAAGTCACGCTCGGACCGGATCAGTGGCAACTCTGGGTTGGGTTTCTCAACAGTTTGCGCCTTGCGCTAGGTACCAGGCTTGAAGTAGATCAAGAAACTTGGACGCAGGAGCGATCCGAGGAGGACCCTTTGTACCAACTCTTTGAACTTTATAACTGGCTTACCTGGATGCAGGAAACCATTATTTCAATTGGCTTTTTCCGCGGGGAGTGATTGGGCCGCTCACATTAAAAACAGCGGCTACTCGGTAACAAATACCGAATAGCCGCCGCCCTAAACATGAACTAGTTTGTTTGCCGGAACCACATGGTGGCCTTCGCGCCGCTCACCATGAGCAGAATGATAAAGCTGATCAGGATTGTGTACCAGCCGTAAGGCAGGTTGAAGATTGCAAACACAATATTGATCACGGCAAGCATCTGGATAATGAATTGAGCTGTCGTTGATCCGATCATGATCATCTTGATCAGCCACAGGTACATAAAGCCCAGAAGGACCATGATGCCACCGTTGAAGATCAGCCAGAATCCGCTAACTTCACGGGATGCACCTGTTGGGTCGGTGAATGTGGGATTGTCGCCAAAGATTGAGAACATGATCAAGATGCCGAAAGTAATGTTCATTACCGCAGCCACGGCTACAAGTAGTGCCACCAGCGTGACACCAAATGGCCGACGCATGGTTTCTGCGTTTGACATTGAGACTCCTTTTTATGAAAGTTTGTCCCACGAAGTTGGGGACATCAATACTGTACCGCCAGGATGAGTAAATTCCCGTCACATTTTCTTTGTAGGATGTGGCTATTGTGAATGAATCAATTGGTGTTTTTGACTCTGGCTTCGGTGGCTTAACGGTCGCCCGCGCGATTATTGACCAATTGCCGCACGAATCAATCCGCTATGTCGGTGACACTGCCCGTGGCCCTTACGGTCCAAGACCACTCGCCGAGGTACGCGCATTTGCCCTTGAACTACTTGACCAACTCGTTGACTCTGGTGTCAAAGCCCTCGTGATCGCGTGTAACACGGCAAGCGCGGCAATGTTGCGTGACGCCCGCGAGCGCTACTCAATACCAGTAGTTGAGGTGATTCACCCGGCAGCGCGGCGGGCAGCGGCGGCAACCCGAAATGGCAGTGTTGCAGTGATTGGTACCCAGAGCACGATTAATTCCAGGGCCTACAACGACGCCTTTGAAGCGGCGACCAATGTCACCCTGACTTCGGTGGCCTGTCCTGAGTTCGTTGATCTCGTTGAAGCGGGAATTACAACCGGTGATCAAGTGCTTGGTATCGCCCACGGGTACCTTGACGCAATCCGTGATTCTGACGTAGACACAGTGGTGCTCGGCTGCACGCATTATCCGCTCTTGGTTGGGCCGATTTCTTATGTCCTAGGTGAGGAAGTCACCTTGGTGAGCAGTGCTGAAGAAACCGCCAAAGACCTCTACCGCGTTTTGCTGGAGAACAACTCACTTGCACCTATTAATGGACCTTCTCCCACCTACGAGTTCCAGGTCACCGGGGATCCGCAGCACTTTAAAGTGTTTGGTCGCCGCTTTCTCGGCCCAGAAGTCGACTCGGTAAATACAATTG
>DKME01000154.1:0-16830 GCA_002469525.1 Actinobacteria bacterium UBA7422 | reverse complement strand
CGATCCGACGGCCGCGCGGCCGATCAACTCCGAGCAGTAACTTTCGAGCGAGGCTGGTCAGAGCACGCAGAAGGCTCCACGTTGGTCAGCTTTGGGCGCACCAAGGTTCTTTGCACGGCTTCTTTCACTTCAGGCGTTCCACGCTGGCTCAAAGGCGAAGGAACTGGTTGGGTCACCGCCGAATACAGCATGCTTCCTCGTGCAACCAACACTCGTAACCAACGCGAGTCTGTAAAGGGCAAGCAGTCCGGTCGGACCCAGGAAATTTCCCGTCTGATTGGTCGTAGCTTGCGCGCCGCAGTGGACATGAAGGCACTTGGTGAAAACTCAATCCTGATCGACTGCGACGTTCTACAGGCAGACGGCGGAACCCGCACAGCAGCAATCACGGGTGCCTATATCGCGCTTGTCGACTCGATCGCCTGGGCTAAAGGGCAGGGCCTGGTCACGGGTGACCCGATCATTGATTCCGTTGCCGCAGTGAGCGTGGGAATCGTGGCTGGTGAGCCTCGCCTTGACTTGCACTACGACGATGACGTCAACGCCGACACCGACATGAACGTAGTTATGACAGGCAGCGGTAAGTTCATTGAAGTCCAAGGCACCGCGGAAGGCGAAGCATTCGATCGCGACCTACTTAACCAACTCCTTGACTTGGCGGCCCAAGGTTGCCTCGATCTCACTGCGCTACAAGTCAAAGCCCTCGCTTAAACATGACCCCAAAGCTTGTTATTGCCTCACGCAACGAACACAAAATCCAAGAGATGCGTCGAATTCTTGAGCAAGCAGGAATCCACGTTGAACTTGTGGGAACGGCTGAATTCCCTGATCTTCCCGACGTGGAAGAAACCGGATCAACTTTCGCCGCGAACGCAATGCTCAAGGCACGTGCTGTTAGTGAGTTCACCGGCCTTGCGGCAGTGGGAGACGACTCGGGGCTGTGTGTCGACGCACTCAATGGAATGCCGGGAATTCTTTCGGCCCGTTGGTCGGGTTCCCACGGCAACGACAGCGCAAACCTTGAATTGCTCTTGGCCCAGATCTCCCAAGTCCCCGCTGATCGTCGCAATGCAAGTTTTGTATGTGCTGCTGCCTACGCGAGCCCCGACGGAACTGAGTTTGTTGTTGAAGGCGAAATGAACGGTTCTTTGATCACTGCACCCCTAGGCGACAATGGTTTCGGCTACGACCCGATCTTTATTCCCACAGGGCACCAAATCACTTCCGCCCAAATGTCGTCGGAAGAAAAAGATGCGATCAGTCACCGAGGTAAGGCACTCGCTGCTCTGTTTGCCCTACTGTAAAAGTATGGCGAATCCTCGCAGCCGCCAAGTGCGCGCTGCAAAGAAGCGAAAGCGTCGCATGCATGCCGCCGACAACGACCTCACACCAGAACAGTGGGCCGAAATTGAACTCGCCTGGGGCACCTGCGCTTATTGTGGTCAAACCTCAGAGGCATTGAGCCGCGATTGCATTCAGCCGATCTCACGCGGTGGCCGTTACACCCTCGACAACGTGGTCCCGGCCTGCAAGTCGTGTAACTCCAGTAAATCCAACTCCGAAGTGACACTCTGGATGAGGCGCAAAAAGTTGGATGAAAAAAAATTCCTCGTGCGTCACTACGAAATCCAGCAGGTATTGGCTAAAAAGGTGGAGTTCGCTGCCATTAAATCCCATGATTGACAAATAGTCCCACGCATTTAATAATCGTGGGATGAAACCTGAAATCAAAACACCCGTTGCCCCAACCGTCTGGTCCGTCCGACTTGACTCTCGCCGCCGCCCGACATTTCCTGAAGGGGTGATGAAAGCAGCGGGACTTGAGCCCGGTTCAGAGCTTCGAATACACGTGGCTGAGCAAGGCTGCATCGTCATTGAGACTCCGGAACATGTTCGAAATCGAGCAAAGTCCCGGATCAAAACCCGAGGATCCGGTCGCGAGGTAAAGGACTTCCTAGCCGAACGGGCTGCAGATTCGAAGCTGATGTGAGTCAGCCAATTTTATTGGATGCATCATGCGTTCTAGCGTGGGCTTTCGATGAGTCAGGGGCGCAGTTGGTAGAGACCGTGCTCTCAACCGCATACATCACTTCTGTCAATTTGACCGAAGTTGTTGACAAACTTGAGCGACGAGGTGATGAAGGAATTGAGTTTGCAACGGACCTAATTGCGTGGGGTCTCACTGCCGTCCCTTTCGGTTGGCCTCATATGAGTTCTCTAGGGCGTATCCATGACGCACAAAAACATGCCAATTCACGAAAGAGGCTTTCGCTGGGTGATAGGTGTTGTTTGGCGTATGGGATATACCAAGAAATGAAAATCTGGACCACAGACAGTGAATGGTTGGCATTAGATTTAGTAGCGGACATCGAGTTTATTCGGGACTAGTCTCCGGCACTAAAAGTTGGATGAACAAAAATTCCTCGTGCGTCACTATGAAATCCAGCAGTCTGTGATCGTCCCGCTTGGAGGGGATCGATAATAAAAATTTTCGCAACATATGAAGTGTGAGATATGGCGTTCTTGATATGTAGCAATTTTTCAATTTTTTGATGAAAGCTCCCAGATAATTGTGCGGGAGGCGGGACTTGAACCCGCACGTCCGAAGACACAGGTACCTAAAACCTGCGTGTCTGCCAATTCCACCACTCCCGCGAGAGTGCTGGGGAAGTCTAGGCGTGCTTGCGGTGTGGGCTTTCCTTGGGGATCTAGATCGCGTTAGGCTGGGACTGTGAGCGAGAAAAACGAGATCAGCAAGAACAACGAAACCACCAGCACTGATCAGCTGGTTGCCCTGCAGTCTGAAATCGAGGGTGCCCGGGCGGCGTTTGTGAATTCAATTAATGAGTTGCGCGAACAGACCTCACCAGCGGCATTGGCCCAGCGCGGTTTGCATGCAGCACAAGATTGGTTCACCGACGACTTCGGCTCGATTCGCCCCAAGCGAGTAGCGATCGTCAGCGCTGTGGTTGTTGGCGTGATTGCTATCAAACTCTTGCGTCGCCGTGGCTAGTCCGCTACTCAACCCCGTTTTTGTCGGGGGCACCGGTCGCAGCGGCTCGACAATTGTTGGGGATCTGCTTGACCACCACCCTGAAATTACGCTGACCCGACCCATGGAAGTTCGATTCATCACGGGAAATAACGGGATCGCTGACGCACTAGCAAAGGCCGGAAAGCCATCAGGAAAAAAGGCCGCGGAACTCGCGGTGGAGAGAATTCATGACCGCTGGTTTCACCGCGCGGAAAACGTTGGCCTCCATACCTCAATGTCACTCGAATTTGTACACGAGGTGACCAGCAATTACCTATCGCAATTCGAAGTTGATCCGCTACGGGCTTCTCAGGATCTTGTGTACTCAATTATGGAAAAAGTTGCACTCGGATGTAATGCTGCGCGTTGGGTGGACACAACGCCGGCGAATGCACGCAAGGCAAATCTGCTTGCCCCGATCTACCCGGAGCATAAAGTGATCGTCGTGACCCGCGACGGCCGCGATGTCTCCGCCAGTTTTGTGCACCAGGATTTCGGTCCGAGTGACGTGTTCGTTGCTTTAGCGCAGTGGGAAGCGCGCATGATCAAATCTGACCAAGCGATTAACAAGTGTGAACCGGGAGTTGTCCTCACCCTTGACCTACAGGACTTGGTGGTCACCGATCGCGAAGAGTCATTAAACCGAATTTTGCAACACTGCAACTTGGACGACTCGGCCGAAATGCGTGACTGGTTCAACGAAGTCGTCACCCCCGAGGGTGCACACGCGGGACGTTGGCGCCGTGATTTTGACGGATCAACCGCTGCAGCAATAGACGAGTTTTACGCGGAGTCCTGTGAACGCTTACGTGCGCTGGGTATTGCTATTCCTGCATCTGGCGATTAATCCACTTCACTGCGAACAGATAACCGATGCCTAGGGCGATCGCCATTGCACCAAACCAGGCGAAGAAACTGCCGTAGCCCATGCCCAAGAATACCTCAACGAGCTGACCACCAACCGCGTCTCCCACGGAGACCGCGAGGAACCACAGGGCCAAGATCTGGCTGCCCATTCCGACAGGGGCGAGTGTGGTGGACGCGGAAAGGCCTGTAGGGGAGAGCAGCAGTTCAGCCCACGTTTGTAGCAGGTACACACTAATCAGCCACCACATGGCACTTTGCTTGCCTTCACTTGCTGCGATACCGGGCAGGATCATGA
The DNA here is from genome assembly GCA_002469525.1 of Actinobacteria bacterium UBA7422. GTDB lineage: Bacteria > Actinomycetota > Actinomycetes > S36-B12 > S36-B12 > UBA4592. The sequence goes on along the minus strand of DKME01000154.1, from coordinate 12,634 downwards.
TCCAGAAGGAAAGCCCGATACCGATCAGTGCGATTGCAAACTTAAGGGGGGTGCTCGGTGCTCGGTTGGCGAGTTTGATCCATAGCCAGGCAAAAACTGGCGAGAACGCAATAATGAAAAGTGGGTTAATCGACTGCATCCATGAAGCCGGAATAACCCACGAGCCAACATTTCGATCGGTCCACTGCTCCGCAAAAATATTCAAAGTCGATCCAGCCTGATCGAAGATCATCCAGAACATTGCGGCACCGATAAACAATGCAAGGAAAGCGCGTAGCTTTCCTTTATCGGTTTTTGTGAGTCCTTTCGTGCGGAAAAGTTTTATGAAGAACAGGATCGCGATGACCACGACGGTGACCGCCAAGACACTGGCGACGTCATTCACCGAGTAATCAGTGAACAGCCCTTGGATCCACAGTGCAATGAGGAAAATCAAAAATCCGATTGCCGTAATGGTGAGGGAGCGGTTGATTTCAGGTCGGGTCGCAGGGGTGGCGGGCTCCTTGCCGGCTCCGTGCAGGGACTTTCCGCCCAGCACGTAGATGATCACGGCCAGGGTCATACCAATCCCGGCGGCAATAAAGCCCCAATGCCAGCCGAAGCTTTGGGCAAGAGATCCCACAACAAGTGGCGCGGTGAATGCACCAATATTGATTCCCATGTAAAAGATCGAGAAGGCGGAGTCTCGGCGTGATTGTGGTTGACCCTCGTACAGGTCACCAACCATGGAAGAGATATTGGGTTTGAGGAGTCCGGTACCACCGGCAATGAACAGCAGGCCGATCCAGAACATGGCTTGCGCCGGAATGGCCATGAGGTAGTGACCGCCGGCAATAATGATTCCACCGATCAAGACCGAGCGCCGTGCACCGATAATGCGATCAGCGATCCAGCCGCCAGCAAGTGGAGTGAGATACACGAGGGCGTTGTACGAGCCATAAATCGCGGCCGCGCTGCCAGCAGCAAACCCCAGACCGGGACCTGGGGCGCCAGTTTGGGTGGTTGGCGCAATTAAATACAGCACCAAAATCGCGCGCATGCCGTAGAACGAAAAACGCTCCCACAATTCCGTGGTTGCAAGTGTGGTGAGCCCGATTGGATGTCCGAGGAAAGTGCGCTCACCGGTACTCTGCATTGGACTATTCTTTCCCATTGAATGACGATTGAGAATCACGAAAATTATGAAGGGTTATGCATGAGTGAGGCTAGTGCCACCAACGACGTGCTGATTATTGGCGCTGGTCACAACGGCCTCGTTGCCGCATGCTATTTAGCCAAAGCAGGTCTAGAGGTAACAATTCTGGAATCAGCCGATCACGTGGGTGGCGCGGCAATCTCCGCCGAAGTGTTCCCCGGCGTTGGAGCGCGGCTCAGTAAGTACTCCTACCTCGTCTCACTCCTCCCCGAATCAGTCCGCACAGATTTAGGTATGGAACTGACTACCGTGAAACGCTCGGTCTCAAGTTTCACCCCCGACCCTGCATCACCTGAACACTCACTCTCGATTCCCCAAGACGACGAACCCGAACTGCGCAAACGAATCGCGAAATTCACCGGCGACACACATGACGCCCAGCAGTGGATTGATTTTTATACACGAACGCAACGGGTCGCTGAAATCGTTTTCCCAACACTCACGCAGCCACTGATCTCGCGCGAGAACATGCGCGCATTGATTGACAACGATCAGGATTGGCACGACTTCTTTGAAAGGCCACTGGGTGAGGTCATCGAAAAATCGATCACCAATGACACCTTGCGCGGAATCATTCTGACCGACGCATTGATCGGTAATTTTGCCGATGCACTGGGAGAAGACAAGCGCGCCAATATTTGTTTTCTCTATCACGTTATTGGAAACGGAACTGGCGACTGGGATGTTCCGGTGGGTGGCATGGGTCAGGTCACCGGTCAACTTGAAGAAATCGCTCGCGGCCTTGGGGTGCACATTGAATTATCAACCCCAGCAACAAGTATTGATCTGCACGACAACTCGGTCACGGTCGAAACGGAAAATGCAAATTACAACGCGAATTATCTTTTGGTAAATGCCGCACCTGCTGTCTGCGCAAGATTGCTGGGTCAAGAAATCCCGGAGATCGCCCTCGCCGACGGTGGTGCCCAAATCAAAGTCAACATGCTGCTGCACAGGTTACCTAAACTTCGCGGCGGTGAATCACTCGAAGCTTTCAACGGAACCTTCCACATCAACGAAGGCTATGAACAACTCCAACAAGCGTTTGCCGTTGCAAGTGCTGGTGAGATGCCCGACCCGTTGCCGGCCGAGATCTACTGCCACAGTTTGACCGACCCCTCGATCCTTTCACCGGAGTTACAAGCGCAGGGTGTGCACACGTTGACACTTTTTGCGTTGCACACCCCACATGAACTCTTCGCGCGCACGGCAAACCCGTACACCCGCGAAGACGCCAAGCGAGCGGTGCTTGCCACCCTGAATTCTGTTTTGGCAGAGCCGATTGAAGAGTGCCTGTACCGCGACCCTGCTGGCAACATCTGTTTGGAAGTGAACACCACCGTGGACATCGAAAATAGTTTGGGAATTGCCACGGGAAATATTTTTCACACACCCCTTGACTGGCCTTGGGCGAAAGATTCAACGCAGGTGGGCACCTGGGGTGTTGAAACCGGCCACCCGCGCCTCATGTTCTGTGGCAGTGGTGCTGCGCGCGGTGGTGGCGTTTCAGGAATACCAGGTCACAATGCCGCTAGGGCCGTTTTGAGCAACGCAGATACAAGATAATTCGCTAGCGGAGGAACTTCCCTGCACAAAAGAAGGAGAAGGGGTCGTCACTTTTCAGGTCCTTTTTATCTGACCCTACGATGTCGGCAGAATTTCTCAATGCGACTGAAATCCAGTTGATCAAGTAAACACCTAAATAGTTGCGTCTAAATAGCGGTGTCTAAATAGCGGCGTCGCGCAGAACGGGAAACAATTCATGATCCATAGGTTCTCCGGCAGGTATTTCCAAATTCAGTCCGTCAAAATTGGGTGAAGTAACCCAGTCGCGTGGTGCATGCACCATGTCGTCTCCGAGGAACCGCAAGGAAAAGGCCCGGCGACGGTTTTTCCCTGGAACGCCGTAAGCGTGGTGGGTGGTCAACATATGGAAGAAAACAGCGTCGCCTGGGTGTAGTTCCCAACCAACTACATCGAAGCTGTCCCGATCAGCTTCTATGTTGGGAATTTCAGACATGCTGCCTTCTGGGAACCACTTTGCCTGGTTGTCCATAAACGTGCGCGGCATGAGCCACCCGCGTTTGTGTGAGCCGGCATTGAATTCAAGTGTTGATTCCAGAACCACTGGATCAACGGGCGCCCACATCGAACAGTTGAGGTTTCCGTCAACGTTGTAGTAGGGCTGATCCTGATGCCAAGGGGTTTCCTGTTTGGTCCTAGGTTCTTTAACCAACATATGGTCATGAAATAGCCGAACACCAGATCCACGCATGAGTTGTTGGGCGACGTCTGCTGCTTTTGACTCGAAGGCGATTTCGCGGTATTCATCAATGCGATTCCAATTACAGAAATCCTCAACGAAACGACCAGGGTCCTCGGGCTGGCTCGCCACCTTAAACATTGGGCTTGGGTCGGCTAGGTTCTTCTCAATCCCGCGTTCGATCGTGGCAACTTCCTCCGGTGTGAAGAGCCCCCGGACCACGGTCGCGCCATGTTCGTGAAATGCATCGATGCTGGCTTGGTCAATGAACTCAACGACCGATCCTGGGCGGGACATGTGATCTCCTTGACGGCGTGATTTCAGGTGCACCTTAGGAAGAAAAGTAGTGCCACGTTGTATTTAAGTAAAGTCATAAACAGTTATTTGTTGTTTAGGTTACGTGTTCACTATCTATGAACTCGCCAACGAGTCTTTTATCGGTCACACTGGACGTGCATACCAGCCGTATGGTTGTTTGCTGACTTTCCCAGTTCCTGGGAAAGTCAGCAAAAAAAGCGTCCGCCACCATAAAAAACGTCGGAGTTTCCCAGGAACTGGGAAAATCTGACCAGTGGGGCCTAAGTGTGCACCGCGAGGGACTTGAACCCCCAACCCGCTGATTAAGAGTCAGCTGCTCTGCCAGTTGAGCTAGCGGTGCTTGTTGCGCCGGGCGAGATTATCACTGGCGCTGCCGCTAGAAGCCAGAGGCCATCATTTCTCGGTAAATGATCCCGCCCATTTCCGCTAGGCCTAGCGGATTGGGGTGAAATGACCCTGAAGTGAAGCCGCTAAACCCGGTCAACCCGAAAATCCAGGACTGATTTCCGGCGCACACTCCGTGGCCGGTGGGTTCGGTACCCGTGTCAATCCAGGTTCCCATAATGGGTTGCCAGCCAAGGGTTGCGGTGTTGGCCACGGCTCCGTTGAGCGACCCGGCGCTGTTACTCAGTGGGACCGTGGCGCCTCGTGTGGTGCGGTAGGCAAATGGATTGGTCGGATTCGGGTTAAGGATCGAGTCTTGGGCCCACCGGAAGTCTTCCTCGGTGATTGTGATGTAGCTGCACACGTCACCGGTTTGCGATCGTGCCAGGTCTGGGTAGGAATTGAGAAAGACGCTGCCCTTTTTACCAAGAGAAAGTCCCGGCAGTTTTTGGCCCTGAGTTCCCTCACAACTCGAGTCGGTGAAGCAGGTGTTGATTGCGGCATAACTGCTCGCCAAGCCGGCGGTGAGATCCTGCACACCAGCAGCGATCGTGGGGAAGCTGGAGAGAGGTGCACTTGTCGCCTTGGTCAATGGACAGTTGGCCTGCAATGCGCAGGTGGTAAGGATTGTTGCGAACCCAACGTCGTTGCCCCCGATTGTCATGACAACTGCGTCAATCTCCCGGTCGCCCACGATTTCACTCACGGACTCAATTTGGGTGGGCAACCCGCGGTACTGAGAGCCAAGAATTCCTTTTGCAACTGTTGCACCCGAGCAGGAAACGTCAACGAGTGTTACCGAGGTTTGCTTGGAAGAGCGCTCCAACTTCAACGCCGCTTGGGCCGGAGCTCCATGAACACTTCGATTGCATTGATCTTCATCCCAGTAAGGGTCAAAGGAGGAGATTCGGTTTTTCAGCCAAGCATTGACATTGCGAGGGTTCCCTTCACCGGAGGAGTAAGAGTCACCCATGACGACCATGAGGTAGTTCGAAATATTTGCAACCATGGACTGTCGCTTTACCTTGTTCCCAGACCGGACGGTCAGGGTGAGACTGTGGAGGCCTTCAGGGAGTTTGATCGTCGACTTGCATTTCTTCTTTGAGAGTTTGGTTGACGGGACACGTTCAACTATTTTGCCGCCGCGTTGAACGGTCCAACTGAACGTATCTCCCTTTGATTTGCACGCATTCAAAGTAACGGGAAAACCCGCGCTATCGAGATACCAGGAGAGCGACCCATCGATCAAGCGTTCATTGGGTTGGGCAATGAAGTTGCCCGCTCCGACAAAAGTCGCTGACGGTTTAAGTGACAAAGCGCCCGAAGCGGGAACACCACCGTCACCGTCAATAAAACCGTCGTCATTGGCGTCCTTGGATTGGGGAACCATGGACCAGGAGCCGACAGCTTTGGGTGTGCCCGCAGCATCGACAGCACTAGCTGTTACGACCGTTCCAGTGGACAGGAACGCCGCAGCGATGATCACAGCTGAAATACCCGTCCAAGATTTTGCCCTAGTCATAAGTACAGGGTAAACCGGGCAACTCGGGTGATCATGACCGGTCACGAGCATTCAACTACGCGCAGTGGCGAGTGTGTGGGTGAAGGCGTGTGAGAACGCGTGGGAGCTCGGGAGCTCGCGTGCTCTTTTCCCGAGAGTGCCCACACAGGTACTTTGTGTACTGTGCGGATTTTTGACCCCAAACTGGGCAATATGAACTCTTGGCCCTCTAAGAGATTGGATTCAATCCACACAGTTCATACAGTGCTCGAACACCAGCCTTGGGAAAAGACACTTGCTCGCCCATGACGGTCCACAAGAGTTTTTCGGCACATTATTGAGATATTTGGCCAGGAATACCTAGTTTGCGGAGCGATCTGTGAGCAAACCAGGACAGATAGTCTCACGTGGCAGGTATTCGACACCGTGCCTTCGCACCTGAAACCGCACACCTGAAACCGCACACCAACCGAATCCACGCAGCATGGTCAGCGTTAATGTGAGGAAAGTTGATGTGAGGAAAGTTAAGGCAGGTTCAATCTTGGGTAAACGGGCAATGCCTACAACCCCGAGTGCAGCAGTATCCACGCTTGATATGAAAGTCAGCGGTCATGGCGAATAGCCCGTTGTAAGGGTCAAGGTAGCCCTGTTCACCTTGAGCACATGTTTGGTCATGGACCTCCATGATCCGCTCGAATTTTGCATCTTGTGGATCCAGCCGCTGGGGAAGCGGGATCCTTGGCTCCGGCCGAAGTTGTCTGTTTTTCATAAGGTCAAATACCAACTAAAGACTAAAGCCGGCAGGAAATGGGTCGTCGGGTGTGAGCATGTGCTGGGACGTCCCCGTAATCCAGGCGCGCCCGGTGATCTCGGGCAAAATGGCTGGAATCCCAGCCACACTCGTCGCGCTTAGTGCTCGACCAACGAAGTGAGTACCAATTATTGACTCATTAATAAGTGGTTCCCCGACAGCCAACTGACCACGCGCAACCAGCTGAGCAACACGAGCACTTGTTCCCGTGCCACATGGTGAGCGGTCAAACCAACCGGGGTAAATCGCCATTGCATGGCGTGAATGTTGAGCGGTACTTCCAGGCGCCACGAGTTGCACGTGGTGTACATGATCAATGGCAGGGTTCTCCGGGTGGACAGGGGGATTGGTTTCATTAATCGCATTCATGATTGCAAGCCCAAGTTCAAGTAATTCGGGTGCGTGTTCCTTGCCGAACTCCCGACCAAGTTCGCTCAACTCAACGATTGCATAGAAATTTCCGCCATAAGCCATGTCATAGCGCACGTCACCGATTTCGGGAACTTCAACGTGCGCGTCAAGTTCGGTGACAAATGATGCAACGTTTTCGATTGTGACCGACTTGGCGCGGGTTCCTTCAACCTGCACTCGCGCGATCACAAGTCCCGCGGGAGTGTCCAGCCGAATAACAGTTTCTGGCTCAACAACCTCAACCATGCCGGTTTCCACTAGAACGGTCGCAGTCCCGATCGTTCCGTGACCGCACATGGGCAGGCAACCGGACACTTCAATGTAAACAACGCCCCAGTCCGCGTCAGGGCGAGTCGGTGGTTGCAGGATCGACCCGCTCATCGCGCCGTGACCGTGCGGTTCCAACATGAGCCAGGTGCGAAGGTGGTCTGCCTCGTTCATCACGTACTGGCGTTTTTCTTCCATGGTGTTGCCAGGTAAAACGCCAACGCCGCCAACAACAACCCGCGTGGGCATCCCTTCGGTATGCGAATCAACGCAATGCCAGATCCGGCTCGTTTTCATCAAAATCCTTTATTCGTGGACAAGTGAACTCGTGCTTAACGTGGGCTCAATGCTAGTTCGGACCAACTGATTTTTTGATGCTCAAGGTGCCGAGCGATCAAGTCACCGGTGCCGAGGGAGAGTGCGGTGCCAATCATGCCGTGCCCGGTCGCAAGATAAACACCGGGAAGATTGGGCACAGGGCCAATGAAGGGAGCACCGTCAGCACTGGCTGGGCGTAAACCGGTCCAGGGTGACAACGCCGCTAGGTCAGTGGGAATCGGCGGTAGTTTCAACACGGTTGCTGCGCGGGTATAAAGGTGTTGCACGCGCTTGTGGTTAAGTTCGCGGTCGTTGGGATTGGTCAATTCAAATCGCGCACTCATTCGGAGCCATTCACCTAGCGGATTTGTCGCAGTTTTCTCGTCGGAGAGAATCATTGGGTGAACTGAATTCGGGAACTCTGAGTCGGCGCTACCCATGGGTGCCGTGACCGAGTATCCCTTGGCGGCCATGAGAGCAATGTTGATACCCAAGAGTTTGCCAACCTCGCGGGACCAGGCTCCTGCAGCGATCACAATGTTTCGAGCGGTGAACTCCATACCGGCTGCGGTGATCACCCGATATAACTGTCGCTCCCGCGTGATCTGGGTAGCGCTTTGGTTGGAGTGAAATGTCAAATTCGGATTCACATTACGCAGATGCTGCCAGAGTTCATGTGGGTCAAGGCCAAAATCTTCGCCGAGTTCAACAACGGCTTGGACTCTGTTGTACAGGCTAGGTTCAGTCTCCAGTGCTTCGGACCGGTCGACAACTCTGGCTTGAATACCCAAATGCGTGAGGTGCTCGAACTCTGCGCGAGCTCGCTGTTCTGAATTTTTCGCGGTGAACACTTCCCAGGTGGAGGTGCTCGTTGTTGTGATACCACTTGCCTTGATCAACTCGGCGCTGGAACGTAGCAGGGAGTGGATTCCTGGTGTGAACTTTTTGACGTTTGCTTTGGTGCAGTTGCGCATGAATTGAGCGATCCAAGGGGCCGCGTTCGCTGGCAATTTGGTTCCGAACGCGAATGCCCCGTCGGCGGCGAGTAAGGATTTCGCGCCCATGCCGATCATGCCTGGGGCTGCGAACGGTTGGGCGTGACTAACAACCACGTGGCCGGCGTTACCAATTGAAGTTCCGTATTTGGGCGCACCAGAGTCAAGAATCGTGACATCGCGGTCGCCCAACTGCGAGGCAATGCTGACTCCGATAATTCCGCCACCGACTATGAGTGTGTCAGTGTTAGTTGTGGAGCTCATGCTGCTGTACTCATGCGGTTTGGCTCATGCGAATCTTGGCGCCCATTTCCCAGCGCTGGTGAGTAAGGATTCGAGTTCTTGAATCCCGGTGACATCGGATTCAAATGACTCGATTGGCGCACGGGGCGCACCGACTTGGGCCCCGAGGGAGTTCATACCGGCTTTGATTTTTGCGTTGTATTTTCCAGACTCGATGAATCCCAGAATCGGTTCAATTGCTGCAAATACTTCAGGGCGCAAGTCGGGATTCAACATTGCTACGTGGGCTGCCGGCAACAGGTTCGCGATTCCACCGATCCAGCAATGTACACCGGCCGCAAGAAATGCCGGCGAATCCAGATCGGCTCCGCAGACGATGGATAGCTCCTGGCCGAAGTCGCCTGTTAGCCAATCGATCCGGCTCAAGTCACCGGAGGCTTCCTTGATCCCGACGACTAACTCGTTGCCTGCAACTGCCTCAACAACTGCTGGAGAGAATGTAACACCGGTGCGAGCGGGGTAGTCGTATAAAACTGTGGGAAGTTCAACCGCGTTGACTACGTGTGTCACGTGAGCGGCAAGTTCGGGTTCAGTCGGCAGACAGTAAGAAGGCGCGGCGAGCATGAGCCCCGTGATCCCCGAGCGCTTGGCAAGAATTGCCTGATCCACCGCTTCATGGGTGCTCATTCCACCAACGCCAGCCAAAACAGGAACGGCGCCGTCAACACAGTTAACAATTGTTTTCAGAACTAGGCGACGTTCGTCAAAGCTGAATGAATAACCCTCACCGGTCGTCCCAGCCGCGACAATTCCGGAGACCCCAGATTCGAGCATGAACCCCACTAGCGAACGAAGTTCTTCCACGTTGATCTGGCCTGCTTCGTCAAATGGTGTGACGATCGGTACGTAGATTCCGGTGGGGGTCAAAGTCATGCGAGAAGCATAGGGATGCAGCGCCTGCGCCATTCACTCAACGGGTTGACCCGCTTTGCTCACTTGCCCCGCACTTGCCTTGGCTTAGCCAGGCGTGAGACCAGCCAGACTTAGATACGGTGCGGCTGAATGGCATCAGCCGGAATGTGCCCAAAGCGCCCGGCTTGATAGTCCTCGAATGCTTCCATGACTTCAGCTTTTGTGCTCATAACAAATGGTCCGTGCTGGAATACCGGCTGGCGCAGCGCCAAGCCTCCAATGAGGAACACGTCGAGATTGGGTGAACGTGACTCCTGGGACTCGTCCGCGCGTAGCTTGACCGTGTCACCGTCAACGAGTACGGCCATTTGCCCGGTAGAGATTGGTCGAAGCTCCGAACCAACAGCGCCCTTGCCCGCAAGGACGTAGGCCAACGCGTTGAAGTCCCTGCGCCACGGGATTTCAACTTCCGCACCAGGTGCCAGCGTCACATGGGTGATCGCAAGTGGGGTGTGGGAAATACCGGGTCCTGCGAACGCTCCAACTTCACCGGCGAGTACGCGTACTAGAGCACCACCGTCACCACTTGTGACCATCGAAGAATCTATTCCTTGAAGGTCTTGGTACTGCGGCTCAATGCGCTTTTTGTCAGCGGGCAAGTTGATCCACAATTGCACGCCGTGAAAAAGCCCGCCGGACTCAACCAGATGCGCCGGCGGAGTTTCAATGTGCAGGATTCCGTCACCGGCGGTCATGTATTGCGTTCCACCGGACTCAATGATTCCACCGCCACCATTGGAGTCCTGGTGCAGGAATTGCCCGTCGATCAAATACGTGAAAGTCTCAAAGCCGCGGTGTGGGTGCCAGGGTGTTCCCTTGGGTTCACCGGGTGCGTATTCAACTTCACCCATTTGGTCCATGTGAATAAATGGATCAAGGTCGCTCTGCTCGATCATGGCGAATGCGCGGCGCACCGGAAAGCCCTCACCTTCATGGCCTTGGGGCGCGGTCGTGATTTTCTTGACCGAGCGGGGCTTGGCATCAAGTGCCACCTCAAAACGCGGCAATGTCAAAGTGTCTGCGGTCACAGCGGGCATCTTGTCTCCTTAAAAGATTAGAATCAATATAGTTTAGCATTCAACTATCGGTTATGCAACATCGCTCCGGTATCAAGACCGTCAAGAGCAGCATTTCGCGCTGAGTCACTATTGGTTCGTGATTTTTCGATGTTCTCCTCGAGTAATTCCAAGACCTGCGGAATATCAAACTCGGGGTCGGCGCGGTGCAGCTCCGCGTAGACCCAGCGAACGAAGGCCAAGTCCTCGGCGGAGTCAACAGTCCAACGCAAATCCGATAGGTCCCTATCACCGCGAAAGTTGGCAACGCGGTACTCATTGGGTCTGCGATAAACCCCGAGGGTGACGTGCTCACGTTCATGTAGATCAGTGCTCGCAGCGGCGACCGTGCGCAGAGCGCTGGCGCGGATAACTTCTACGTCCACACCGTCGGGGAAGGACGGTTCGAGAGTGTTGGAAAGATAGTCGCAATCAGATTCATGAAACTCGGTAACGATTGTGTCGATCACGGACGGGGACATGAGTGGGCAGTCGGCGGTGATCCGCACAACAACTTCGGGGGAGTGCGCGGCTATCGCACCAACGAATCTTTGTAACACGTCGTCGAGGTCACCGCGAAAACAGTCGAAGCCCAACTGCTCACACAACTCGGCAATTGGATCATCTGCGGCGTCGGTCGAAGTTGCAACCACGATTTGATCCAAGGTGTGAGCCCGTGCAACCCGTTCAAGTTGACGTTGCAACATGGGTGCACCTTCCAGGTCTGCCAGAACTTTCCCGGGGAGCCGGGTTGAACCCATGCGCGCCTGCACAATCGCCATTGTCGGGTGCGATTCACTCATGGAGACAGGTTCCCACACTTACTTCAAATTTTTCTTGAGGAACTTGCCCACCTTTTTGATCGAGTCACTCCACTCCCCATACATGTAGTGCGGCGCTCCCGGGTATTCAACGTAAGTCACGTCAACCCCGCTGCGCTTGAGGGCATTGTTGGTCGCCCGCGCCCACGTTATATCGCAGCTTTCGTCTTTCGTTCCGTGAATCATGAGGACTGGTTCGGTGATCCTGGAAAAGAAATACCGACTCGACATGTCTTGCCACACTTGGGGGTTTTGCTTCGGGGTTCCGTAGGCCTTCAGAATCTGGTTACCAATCGGGTAGTCGTTTCGCTGCCACTTATTGAAGTTATCAGCGGCGAGGGTGCTCGTTGATGCGTACATAATCGCTGCATCGAATGCTCCGGGCTGCAACACGAGCGCTTGGAAAGCAACACCGCCACCCATTGAGCGACCCAGCAGGGCGACTTTATTTCTATCGATGTACGAAAACTTAGAATCCTTCACCGCTAGTGCGGCCCCGATTACGTCTTCGGCGTAGCCAAGTCGCATGGACACATCACTCTTAGGGTCTTTGCTTGAACGTGCGTGGTTGCGGTAGTCAACGTGCAGCGCAATGTATCCGTTGTTGCCCAGCCAATCCTGTTCCCTCCGGAAACCCTGACCACTCCAATAAGTATCTGGATTGATGTATCCGTGGGCGAGAACAACCACGGGGAAGGGGCCATTGCCTCGGGGCTTGATCATGATTCCGCTGATTTTCAAGCCTCCGGTGTCATAGGAAATCCGATGCTTTGTGTATTTCGAACTCGAACTAAATGCCTTTGCCACGCGTAGGTCGCTACCCGAGTATTCACGCTCGATTGCCTCTGGGATCGAACTCGGAATGGGCGATACCGGTGTCTTGGGCGCAAGAGGCGCTGAACTCGCCGAACTGTGGGAACCGAGCAAAATCAATGCAGCCAGAACGCTAGCAAGAAGATTTCGAGTCATGTCAACAGAATAAGCGAATCTCCGAAACGCGCAATGCTTGCTACCACTTCGGTCGGCGCCATTACATCCGCTCATGCCGCCGACTCGGACCTCTCGGGTTGTTCGCAACCA
>DKME01000086.1 GCA_002469525.1 Actinobacteria bacterium UBA7422 | reverse complement strand
GGTCTTAATGTAACGTGTATTTATCGTGTCCCGTCCAATTCGAAAAAAGTCACCCATTGTGCTGGCAAGTTCATTGCTCTTTGCCGCGATGCTCCCGGCAACGTCGATAAGTGCCGCTCCCGCGCCGTGCAGCCTGAGCGCACCGTCAATTGGGGACCGCGTTGTTTGTGCAGGTGGAAGTCAAGACGTGATCACTATTCCTACGGGTGCGGCCGTGGTGCAAATCGATGCGCTTGGTGCAGGTGGTGGAGCAGGCTCTGGTGGTGGAGCAGGTGGAACTGGAGCACGAGTTGTCACCGAAATCAATGTTGTAGGTGAATCTTTCATTTCAATTGAGACAGGTTCAGCGGGTGGCGCAGGATTGGGAGGCTCATTTACAGCGGTCTATCGGGGTAGCTCGCGCGTGTCGTCAAATGCATTAGTTGTTGCAGGTGGTGGTGGTGGTGGGGAGACAAGCGGGATCGGTGTTGGAGGCAGTGGCTCCGCCGCGAATACCGAGGCCGGTGGCAACGGGACAACCAGTAACCCGGACTTGGCCAATAAAGGCGGTGGAGCCGACGGAAGTGGTAACGGTGGTGCGGCAGGAGAGCATTGCGGCGTGGCGCAGACCCCAGGGTCAGCCTGGAGTAGCGGTGGCGCCGGCGGTGCGGGCCTAGCCGGGTTCGGCGGAAGTGGTGGTTCTGGTTATGGCGGTGGTGGGGGCGGAGCTTACGCGGGTGGAGGCGCTGGAGGGTCTTTTGCGGAATTGAGTGTTGTGAATGGCGCAGCAAGTTTTTCTCCGGCAGGTGGCGCGAGTGGTGTGGGTGGTTATATAACTTTCACGTTCTATAGTTCTTCGCAATTAGCGATTCCAGCTTCACCGGTTACCGCCCAGGTGGAAATGGTGAGTTTGTCTTGGGCAGGAATGCAGACCACAACAGAGGCGGCTAGAAATTCCTGGGTGCAAATCCCTGATTCAACACAGGTATCTAAGTCGGGGTATCGCCTACTTGGTTGGTCCACAACCGCTGACTTCTCAGAAAATATTGCCCAGCGACAAGTTGACCGCGGCTGGGGAGCTTATGAAATATTTGACGAAACCGGTCACATTACAGCTGTGTTCGTACCTGCCGGCGGGTATGCATTTCTCACAGGCGATGCGTCGTGGCACCCCGTTTGGGCTCCTGGAGAATTAATTATCCGCTGTTAATAGCGCACTAATTACTCATTGAATTCGTAGCTGAAATAGTCGAAACAACGTCACCGGGTGAACCCATGCCTGGCGGGACAACGGCGAAGTCGGTGGCATTAGCCCAGCCCGTGAGTCCTGCAGGTCCGCTGGACTCTAGGACTTGGGCGGTACGTCCGGCGGGTGTCGTGGTGACTCGCACCGGAACCAGTGCGGTGTCTTCGGCGTAGTCCGGTAGCGGAGTTTCGTTGATTAGGACGGCTGTTTGTGAACTTTCCTGCCAAGTGGCGCCACGAAGTCCAGCAATTAGTGGTGGCGCAACGGTCATGAGTGCAGCGAGTGCGCTGCGTGGGTCACCGGGCAGGCCCAATAGAAGTTTGCCGTCGGGCAGGCGGGCCAGCAGAACTTGTGCTCCGGGAGACATGGTGACTCCGTCAATTAACCAGTGGGCCGCAAGGTCTCGCAACACACCTCGCAAAAGATTTGTGCCACCGGGGGCTGTTGAGCCGGTCGTAATTATTAGGTCTGCTTGGGAGTCTTCAAGTTCTTCAAGGAGCAGGTCGCGTGACTCAGGTGCCTTAACATGCGGATTCCCGCGAGCACCTAGCGCTCCGACAAATGCCGGGATGCTGATTCCTAAGGCGTCTCTCACGCGCCCGGCGCGAGGTTGTCCTTGCTCCAAGAGTGATGCACCAATTATGAGTGTGCTGACAATGGGTGGGCGACAGATTCGTAGGTGGTCGTAACCCGCTGCAGCTGCGAGGGCAATCACTGCGGGAGTGATGAGGGAGTCCGCTGCAACGAGCTCGCGACCGGCACTTGCAATTTCGGCCTGACGAATAATTCCGGTGCCGAAGTCTGGGCGGGCGTTTTCATCGGGCGTTCCATTGAGTGAATCAAATGCGATGAGTTGGTGATCACCGGGTTGGATCTCGCGAAGTTGGCCTTGGGCGATTGGCATGACCGCGTCGGTGTGCGGTGGCGTTGGTTCGTGGGCGCGCAATTTCGTCGCGTAGTGCTGGGGGAGGGCTACTTCGGGGGCAAGTTCAATAACTGTCCAAGGACCTGCGGCGCACACGGCGTAGCCGTCGAATGCTGCAACGTCAGCACTTGGTTCATCGGATATTGAAACTAATGCTTCACCCAAAAGTGAGCCGTGTGCTTCGTCGAGTCGAGCGGTTGCGAAGGGGAGTGGTTTGCCTGCTGCGTGTGCCACGAGGCGTGCCTGTGTCCAGGAGAGCAGTCCTTCCATGCCTAATGCCGCGTCGCTCATGTGTATACGGTCCTAAAGTTCTACAGTTCTAATTCCGCCATGAGTTCGCGGATACCTTCAACGCTGAGCCACAGGTCGTTGGTGTTGGAGGAGTAAGAGAAACCGTCGGGCACTTGCTCGCCGGATGGATCGGTGAAGCCCCACTCCGCGAGTGTTGGTAAAACGACGTAACGGCCGTCCTGGAGCAATGTCCGACGGGCATCCTCGGTTGAAATCATTTCTTCATGCAGTTTTTCACCGGGGCGCACACCAATTTCCACCAGCTCAGCGCCGGGTGCAATCGCCTCAGCAAGGTCGGTGACTTTCATGCTGGGAATCCGTGGGACATAAAGCTCTCCACCAGTCATGTCGGTGTAACTTTGAATAACAAAGTCGACTGCTTGAGGCAGGGTGATCCAGAATCGGGTCATGCGCAAATCTGTGATCGGGAGTGGCTCGCCTTTGGCGGCAATCGCGCGGAAGAAGGGAATAACTGAACCGCGGCTACCCATTACGTTTCCGTAGCGGACTACCGAGAAAGTTGTTCCGCGGGCTTTGCCGTAGTTGTTGCTGGAGACAAAGAGTTTGTCCGCGGTGAGTTTCGTTGCGCCGTAGAGATTTACCGGTGAGGATGCTTTATCGGTGGAGAGTGCTACAACTTTTTTAACGCCTTCTTCAACGGACATGCGGATCACGTTTTCTGAGCCAAGGACGTTGGTCTTGATGTACTCCATTGGGTTGTACTCGGCGGTGTCGACTTGCTTGAGCGCTGCTGCGTGAACAACGAAGTCAACACCGTGCAAGGCTAGTTTGAGCCGGTCCGCGTCACGGATGTCACCCAAGAAGAAGCGGACCCGTTCGTCGTCTCCCCACTTTTGTTTCATCTCGTATTGCTTGAGTTCGTCGCGCGAGAAAATCACAACTCGGCGAGGTGAGTGCTCGGTAAGGACGGTGTGCAAGAACTCTTTGCCGAATGACCCGGTGCCACCTGTGATCAGGATGTTGAGGTCCTTGAGTGGGGACTCAATCGACATGCATTTCCTCCTGTGTGACGCGCGGGTTCACTCTATGTGAGCGCCCTCACTCTATCGGGTTCACTCGCTGTCTCGACCGGTTTGGGGCTTTGTAC
>DKME01000029.1 GCA_002469525.1 Actinobacteria bacterium UBA7422 | reverse complement strand
GTTCTATTCGGCGTCGGCTTTGGAATTGCGACCCTTTTAAAGGGTTCGGGGAGCGCGGACAGCGTCGATTCTTCGGCTTCACCCAGTGTTTCTGCGATAGTTGACGGCTGTACCACGATTATGGTGACGCCAGCCGAAGTCCTGCCACTGGCATCACGAGTGACGATCAACGTCTACAACTCCACCAAGCGGGTTGGACTAGCGGGAGACGCTGCGAAACTCCTAGGCGTCCGAGGGTTCAAGATCGCCAAAGTTGAAAACGACCCACTCGGCGTTGTCATTGAGGGCGAAGGCGAAATCCGTTACGGGCCAAAAGGTGAGGCCGCTGCAAAACTCATGGCGTACCACTTCCCAACCGCAACTTTGGTCAACGACGGCCGAAAGGGAAAACGAGTCGACGTCGTACTGGGCCAACAGTTCACTGACCTGGCCAACGACGCAGAGGTTGTTGCCCAACTCGCACAACCTTCACCGAGTGCATCCCCGCAAGGCTGCCCGATCCCTGACGTGCTTCCAAGCGAATCTGCCGGCGGATCTGGAGACGTCACAGAATCCCCGAACGAGGGTTAGCCAAGTTCACAAAAATTGGCGGTGGCGGTGGGATTTGAACCCACGGTGAGGTTGCCCCCACACGCGCTTTCGAGGCGCGCTCCTTTGGCCGCTCGGACACGCCACCGTGGGAGAGATTACAAGTGGTTGGGATTGAGCCATGAAGGCGCACCGTAGGCTTGCAACATCATGTCTGCCACAACAGTTCGTTGGTCCTGGTTATGGATGCCACTTGCTTTTTTAATCCTCGGTTCGACTTGGGTTGTAGCTTCGCCGGTTGGGTCGGCTCCAGATGATGATTACCACTTGGCGTCGATCTGGTGCGCCCAAGGCGACCGCGATGCAGCGTGTCTTGAAACAGGGTCGAGCCCAGCGAAGTACGTGGTGGCATCAGGGGCAATTAATTCCGGTTTTTGCTATGCGACTAAACCCAACGTGACGGGTGAGTGTGCGAATGCTGAGCTCAATTCAACGGAACTTTTTCTCACCGAGAGACTAAATAACGTCCAACATTTATATCCGGGCGGCTATTACTCCGTTCAATCCATTTTTGTAGGCACTAATGTCGAACGCTCGGCTTTCATTATGCGAATGTTTAACGTTTTCGTCACTGCAGTGCTTCTGTCACTGCTTATTCGGGTCACGCCTGCTGGGATCCGTCAAGGAACGTTACTGACATTCGTCAGCGTTTTTACGCCGCTGGGAATGTTTGTGATTGCTTCAACTAATCCCAGTGGCTGGGCAATCATTGGGACACTCTTGACGGCAGCATTTGGGTTTTCGTTAATGCACCGAAAATCTTGGCGTAATCGGAGGACTTGGCTCATAGCCGCTGGACTAATGGTGTCCGCTGCAATGGCAATTACCTCGCGTGTGGATTCATCAGCTTTTACCGTCGTTACCGTTCTGCTGATTTTCCTATTGGTTGGGGCTACCAAGATGAAACAGCAGTGGATAGGTTCCCTTCTGTTGGTCGGTATTGCGATTGTTGGGGCCTATACCTATTTGGTGACTACTCCGCTCACAGAATCAGGCTCACTTGGTTCCCAACAGAAAGATGCGGATCTTTTTTGGACAAATCTGTTCAATGTCCCCGATCTAATCCAAGGAATTGTCGGTGGGTGGCCACTTGGTTGGAATGACACGGTCTTACCGGCTGTGGTTCCCGTGATTGGACTACTCATTCTCGGCGCACTCGCTTATGTTGGAATTTCAACGACTTGGCTCTCAAAGAATGTGGCAATAAGCGCCGGTGTTGTCGGACTCATCGGTTTTCCACTTCTTTTCATGCAGTCCCAAGGAGTGGCAGTTGGTGAAGTCGTTCAATCTCGATACCTGCTTCCACTTTTTGCCCTTCTCATGTTTCTAGTTCTTCTCCCCAAAAAAATCAAGTCACCATTGTTGATAAATCGCAGAGCAGGGTTTGTCATAGCCACCAGCCTTTGGTTCACGTTAAATCTCTCCTGGTGGGTCAATGCTCATCGGTATTCGGTGGGTGCTGACGCCCCATTTTTCGAAGTAAACGCGGCCTGGTCCTACGGCCCACCCCTGCTGATTACTTCTGCGTTAGCCCTCAGTTCATCGGCCATTTTTGTAGCAGGGTGTTTTGCCCCAAGTTTGAACAAGCGTGAGCCCACTGTTATGGGGGCAGTTCAGCGAACCTAATGGCGGAGGATAGGGGATTCGAACCCCTGAGGGCGTTAACCCAACCCGCTTTCCAAGCGAGCGCCATAGGCCACTAGGCGAATCCTCCGTGGCAGAGGCTACCCATGGCCTCACTTCCGTACTGCACTGGCTTATGCGTAACCTTGTGCCTGATCCCCCGTGCGGTATCACCTCGTTGAATCCCCCAGGGCCGGAAGGCAGCAAGGGCAGACGGGCTCTGGTAGGTGTGCGGGGGATCCCTTTATCTGTTTCGAGCCGGCTAGTGTTGTCCCGTGCCGGATAAATCGAAGGAGCGTGAAGCCAAGGCTCCCTCGATGGCCCTGTACAGGTCTTACCGGCCGGCCACATTGGGTGAAGTAGTTGGCCAGGACCATGTAACCGGACCCCTGCGCAGGGCACTTGAAAACAATCGCATGCATCATGCGTATTTGCTGTCAGGCCCACGTGGGTGCGGTAAAACTTCCACCGCTCGAATTCTTGCGCGTTCCTTGAATTGTGACCAGGGACCGACACCGGACCCCTGTGGTGTGTGCGAGAGCTGTATTGACTTGTCGGCGACAGGATCAGGGTCTATCGACGTAATCGAACTTGATGCTGCCAGCCACGGGGGTGTTGATGACACCCGTGACTTACGTGAGCGGGCAATGTTTGGCCCAGCCAAGTCGCGTTACAAGGTATACATAATCGATGAAGCCCACATGATTTCACCCGCTGGTTTTAATGCGCTGCTTAAATTGGTGGAAGAGCCACCTGAGCATGTCAGATTTATCTTCGCCACGACAGAGTCCGACAAAGTTCTGGCAACTATTCGTTCTCGCACCCACAACTACGGGTTCCGGCTAGTCCCGGTAAAGATCCTGCAAGATCACTTGGCGAAAATTTGTGCAAGCGAGGGTATCCCTGCCGACCCGGCAGCACTCGCGCTTATTGCCCGCGCAGGTGCTGGAAGTGTTCGTGACTCGCTGTCCATTCTTGGTCAAGTGATTTCTGGTTGCGGGCCAGAAGGTGTCACCTACCAAGAAGCGGTCCTTCAGTTGGGCATGACCGATTCAGCACTGCTCGACGAAACGGTTAACGCACTCATTGATCGTGATGGTGCCGCGCTATTTCACGCAGTGGACCGAGTTATCGAATCAGGCAATGAGCCCCGACGCTTTGTGACCGATCTCCTTGAACGTATTCGCGACCTTATCGTCTTGCAAAGGATCCCGGGGGCTGCAGAAAGCGGTCTGATTCACGCACCCGAAGAACTAATTGCAACCGAAGTGGATCAAGCGTCACGCATTGGCGCCGCAGAGCTTGCCCGTGCGGGGGACCTGGTAAACCGAGCCTTGAGTGAAATTAAGGGAGCAACAGCGCCCAGACTTCAACTCGAACTCCTCATGGCAAAACTGTTGTTACCCGCAACAGACGACTCGACCGACGGTCTTCGAGCACGGATCGAGCAACTTGAACGGAGTGGAGTTGTGAGTCACAGCATTGCGAGTGCACCAGCTCCTCTCGCAACGCCACCGCCCGCGAGTCCGCCCACCCCACCAGCCGCTCAACAAGCAGAAGAATCCGCGCCTGCACCTGACATCCTCCCGACACCGCCCAAGAAACCGAGCAAGCCCGTTGAACCAGTCAAAGAAGAAACGGTTGTCGCCCCTGCCCCAAATCCTGGGAACACCACTGTTGCTTCATTCTCATCCATGTGGCCAGCGGTCATGGACGCGTTGTTGAAATATTCTCGAGTGGCCTGGATGGGCTTCACCGAGTCAACGCCATTGTCTTTTGAGAACGGTGTTCTTGCGGTTGGCGTTAAAGACCCTGGTCGTTACAACAACGTCAAGTCGAGTGGACATGACGAACGATTGCGTCAAGCAATCCTCGATGTCTTGCAAGTTGACACGAAAATTGACGTTGTTCTAGGCACCATGGGAGTTGCGGGGCCGAGCCCTAGTGGGGCAGCTGCGGCCGAGTCATTGGACGAAGAGGACGCACCACGAATGGACGACTCTGCATCCGAGGAAATGACCGGGGCCGACTTGATTGCGAAAGAACTTGGTGGAGTGTCAATCGGTGAGATTGAGAATGGCTAAAGCGCATGTATGAAGGAATAGTTCAAGACTTGATTGACGAACTGGGTCGGCTTCCGGGGGTTGGGCCGAAAAGTGCACAACGCATCGCCTTCCATATTCTCAGCGAAGACACCGACGACGTAAAGCGTCTGGCAGAAGTGTTGCTTGAAGTGAAAGAGAAAGTGAAGTTTTGTGAGATTTGCGGAAATGTTGCACAGACGTCCCAGTGCCGCATTTGTCTTGATCCCAAGCGCGATGACAGCGTGATCTGCGTAGTCGAAGAACCTAAAGACGTCGTCGCGATTGAGAAGACCCGCGAGTTTCGTGGCCGCTACCACATTCTTGGAGGTTCAATAAACCCGATTGACGGGATTGGCCCGGACAACCTTCGGATCCGCGAGCTCATGCCTCGGCTGGCCGATGGAACGGTCACCGAAGTCATTTTGGCTACGGATCCCAACCTTGAGGGTGAAGCAACCGCGACCTACCTCTCCCGAATGCTTGTGCCACTTGGTTTGACAGTTTCACGGTTGGCAAGTGGTCTGCCCGTTGGTGGTGACCTGGAGTACGCGGACGAGATCACCCTGGGCCGAGCTTTTGCGGGAAGACGTAGCATAAAAACCTGAGGAACCAATCACTTGGTGTGAGTACTAGGGACCAAGTCAATTAAGGCAGCAAGGTTACCTGCCGTGGTAAACGGTTGTGAAATGTTAAGTCTGCGGATCATGGCTGGCACGGCCTTGACCTGCGTACGTCGGTTTTCACCGACTCACGTCTAGTTTTTCCCGCGGGGTGTCCACCGAAAAAAGATGTTTGCTAGGACGACTCCCAGAGCAATCCAAATAAGAAGAACGACAGCGGTCATGCCAAGTTCCCAAGACCCATTGACTTCCATGGCAGCAGCAGAGTCGGGCAGGAAGACACTGCGCATCGCTTGAGTCATCCACTTCAGTGGGAAAATTGAGGCGAAGTTTTGCATCCACTGGGGTAGGTCGCTGAACACGAAGAACACGCCCGACGTGAATTGCAGGACGAGCACAACTGGAGTCACCAGGGCAGCAGCGCCGCGCCCTTGCTTGGGAACAACCGAGTAGGCGATTCCCAAAAGTGTGAATGCAATGAGCCCCAAAATACTGACCCAGACGAAGGTAAAGATTGCAAGCGGGGTCGAAGGAATGTCGATTCCGAAGAAAAGAACTCCCACGGTGATCAAGATGGTGACTTGGGCAACGTAGGCCACAAACACCATTCCGATTTTGCCGATAAAGAAAGCTGAAGGCGGCATGGGCGTTCCTTGAAGCCGCTTTAGAGTTCCATCCTCACGTTCCATGGGAATCGAAATTGCTAGATTCTGAAAGGAGGTATAAAGAATCCCCGAAGCGATCATGCCTGCGACGAAATACTGCGAGAACGTTATGCCTGAATTTCCCAAGTCTTGCCCGCTAAAGACTGAGCCGAAAATTACGAGAAGGATCACAGGTAGTAGAAAATTGAAGACAGCTGATTCTTTGTCGCGAAAGAATTGTTTAAGTTCAATCCCAACCCGGCCCAGGCCCATTGAAATTGTTCGAAGACGCAGCGATTTCACCGTTGGTCACCCCTTACGCTCCCTCGGTCTTGGGCGATCAACTCAAGGTAAGCGTCTTCCAAACTTGCACGGCGCACTGACAGGTTGGGAATTTCTGAATCGAATCTGGTAGCAAGCCGGGAAATGAATGCCGTGGGTTCATCAGTTGATTCGCTCATTTCATGTTTTCCCTCAGACCAAGTCACAATCGCTTCGCCCCTGTTACCGATTGAGTCAGGTTCCCCCTGCGCAACGATCTGTCCCCGGGCGATCACGGCGACTCGATCGGCCAAGAATTGTGCTTCATCGAGATAGTGGGTGGTAAGCAGGATGGTGGTGCCCTCGGACTTCAAGCGCTCAATTAATCCCCAAAACTCTCGCCGTGCTTCCGGATCAAAACCGGTTGTCGGTTCGTCTAGGAACAGCACTTCCGGGTTTCCAATTATTCCCAGGGCCACGTCAAGTCGGCGACGCTGCCCGCCACTTAATTTGCCATTTCGCGAACCGGCCTTGTCGGTCAAACCAACGGCTGCAATTACCTGCGCGGGGTCGGCTGGATTCGGGTAGTACCGAGCGAAATGCGTGACGGTTTCCTCGACGGTGAGATCGGCTAAATCACTCGCGTTTTGCAGAACAATTCCCAATTTGGCGCGCCACGCACTGGTTGGCCGGCCAGGATCGACCCCGAGAACTTCGGCATTGCCGCTGTCACGCTTGCGGTACCCCTCGAGGATTTCTGTCAGCGTTGTCTTTCCGGCACCGTTGGGGCCAAGAATTGCAAGGCATTCGCCGGTGGCAACCTCAACTGAAACTCCGGCGAGGGCTGTGAAGTCATCGTATTTCTTCGTAACTTGAGTTGCCTTGATCGCATATGTAACGCTCATTTGCTCCCAGATCATAGGAATTACTCAGCACAAGTGATTTTCGTTGATTGGCTCTTCTTATGAACTATACCCACTCTGACTAAACTTGCGTCTCGTGTCGTTGATTGTGCAGAAATATGGTGGTTCCAGCGTCGCTGACGCGGAAAGCATTAAGCGCGTTGCCCGTCGAATCGTTGAGACCAAGAAGGCCGGCCACGACGTTGTCGTTGTTGTTTCAGCCATGGGTGATTCAACCGACGAACTCATGGACCTCGCCCAGCAAGTTTCCCCGCTACCCCCGGCTCGCGAGTTAGACATGCTGCTTACCGCCGGTGAACGAATTTCAATGGCGCTGCTGGCAATGGCGATCTCAGATTTGGGCGCGGTTTCCCGTTCTTATACAGGCTCACAGGCTGGGCTAATCACTGACTCAGCGCACGGAGCCGCACGAATCATTGACGTCACTCCGGGACGGATCACAGAAGCAATTACAAAAGGCGCTATCCCGATTGTTGCAGGTTTCCAAGGGGTCGCCCAAGACACCAAGGACATCACGACACTTGGTCGAGGTGGCTCAGATACGACAGCTGTGGCGCTCGCTGCGGCACTCAATGCCAATTCGTGCGAGATTTACACCGACGTTGATGGAGTTTTCACAACAGATCCTCGTGTCGTTAAACGAGCATCCAAACTTGATTACATCACCTATGAAGAAATGCTGGAACTTGCCGCCGTCGGTGCCAAGGTCCTTCATTTGCGTTGTGTTGAGTACGCACGTAGGTTCAACGTTCCGATTCATGTTCGTTCATCGTTTTCACAGGCGGAGGGAACCTGGGTTCTTTCTGCACAAGGTATTGAACAAGCGGTCAAGGAAGGAAAGCTCGTGGAGCAGCCAATTATTTCAGGTGTAGCAGCCGACGTGAAGGACGCAAAAATTACCGTGGTCGGAGTGTCAGACCGGCCAGGTGAAGCTGCGGCGATCTTTCGCGCCTTAGCTGACGCCAAGATTAACCTTGACATGATCGTTCAAAACGTCTCATCGACTGCGACCGGACGGACCGACGTGACGTTTACCTGCCCGGCCGACTCCGTCAATACGGCCATGGAAGCTCTCAACGGTGCCCGAGACACAATTGATTTCGAATCGCTCAGCGTTGATCGGGAGATTGCAAAGGTTTCGCTCGTTGGCGCCGGCATGCGCTCACACCCCGGAGTCTCCGCAGACTTTTTCACCTCGCTAGCAAATGCGGGAGTCAATGTCGAGATGATTTCCACTTCTGAAATCCGTATTTCAATAGTGACCCGTGCTGACATGGCTAATACGGCGGTCGAAGCACTTCACACGGCATTTGGTTTGGACGCTGACGGTGAAGCCGTTGTTTACGCAGGGACGGGACGCTAGTAATGGCCGGGAAAAATATTGCAGTTGTCGGTGCGACAGGTCAAGTTGGTGGCGTGGTTTTGCGGCTTCTGGCTGAGCGAAACTTTCCAGTCGAGTCTTTGCGCGTCATGTCTTCAGCCCGTTCAGCCGGCAAATTAATCACATGGAATGGCAACGACTACACAATTGAAGACGCTTCAAACGCTGACCTAGCGGGCATTGACATTGCAATTTTTTCGGCAGGTGGCAGCACGTCAAAGGAACTTGCACCCAAGTTTGCTGCCGCAGGTGCGATCGTGATTGACAACTCGTCAGCATGGCGCATGGACCCCAACGTTCCGCTTGTAGTCAGTGAGGTAAATCCGCAAGAAGTGCATAATGCGAAAAAAGGCATTATTGCCAATCCCAATTGCACCACCATGGCAGCAATGCCGGTTCTCAAAGTCCTTGACGAGCTCGCGGGATTGGAGCGGTTGATCGTGACAACCTTCCAAGCTGTGTCGGGTAGTGGACTTGCAGGTGTTGAAGAACTCAAGACTCAAGTAGAAGTCGCCATGACCCAAGACATCGCTGAACTCACGCATGACGGTAGCTCAATCAACTTCCCCGATCCCGGGAAGTATGTTCGCACGATCGCATTTGACGTTGTCCCGATCGCTGGTTCCATTGTCGATGACGGCAGCTATGAAACAGATGAGGAACAGAAACTTCGTAGAGAGAGTCAGAAGATTCTCGGCCTGCCGGATCTACTCGTTTCTGGTACCTGTGTTCGTGTTCCAGTCTTCACGGGACACTCACTCAGCATCAACGCTGAGTTCACGCAAGATATAACCCCAGTGCAAGCTCTCGAGGTGCTCGAAGGTGCGGCAGGTGTTGTGGTCACGGACGTTCCAACACCACTACAAGCAGCAGGGGCTGACCCCACATTCGTGGGTCGCATACGTCAAGATCAAAGTGCTCCTGGCAATAAGGGACTCGTGTTTTTTGTCAGCAATGACAACTTGCGCAAGGGAGCGGCACTCAATGCG
This sequence comes from Actinobacteria bacterium UBA7422, assembly GCA_002469525.1. GTDB lineage: Bacteria > Actinomycetota > Actinomycetes > S36-B12 > S36-B12 > UBA4592. Next base: position 7,386 of record DKME01000029.1, on the reverse strand, counting down.
GTGCAAATCGCGGAGCTACTGCTCTAACTGGTACCCAAAATTCTCGTAGTCGCGCGAATAGATCTGTGCAATCAAGTCTTTAGTATTTGACGTGAAATATTCTTGGGTACGCGTTCCCGCATGGGTCGACTTTTTGCAATAGAACTGCCCGTCAAGATCCGGAGTGCTGGTGAGACAGGCAACCTTGTCCCAGGAGTCATCGAGTTCCTCAAGTGGAATTATTGAATCGAATTTCACGATTCCAAAACCAATGTGATCGCTTTGCCTGCGCCAGTGCGGATCTTGATCGCGGGAGCCTTGATCCGCGATCACGGTGAGGAATTCCTCGAATGAAATCGCGTCCGCAGATTTACCGGCGAGCGCCGCGCTGATCTCCTCACTCTGCCGAAGGCCCTGAGTGATTTTTTCCAGATAACCACTCAACGACCGAGTGCCAGGATTTCGAACGACGGTAAAGCGTTTAAAGTCCTTACCGGCGAAAGCTTCTTCGAGTAAATCACTGGGTAGTTGATACGGGCGAACATGTGCACCCGATTTAAGTCCGTTGTGTGGTTTGTCAAGGAACCGTTGGGCATGGGTCTCGTTCAGCCGAGCTCCCTCCAGCGCGCCGAGTGTTGCTTTCATAGTTCCACACCCAGCCTTGGGAACCTCCACGTAGACGTATTTGTGTACCAGCGAAATGTGCGTGTGGAAGTTGACCGAGCGCCAACCCATTGACTTGACGTATTCCCGGGTTGTTGGACCGAGGTCGCTGCGAGCGGGTCTGCGGTCAATCAACTTGTCGTCCACGACTGCATCTTTCCACTTCAGTGATTAACAGCAGTCCTCGGGAACTTCCTTCGTCATTCCATCGGATGTGTCGTCGGTGATTGCATAGAACTCCCAAGGCGCACCCGATGGGTCGTGAACCCAGACTTTGTCTTGCTTGGCATGGCAGCATTGGACGTCGATCTCTTCCTTTGCAACTAGTCCAGTGGTTCCCAAGTAGTCAATAATGTCGTGTACCTCGCCGGTGCTTGGAACTTCAACTCCCAGGTGATTGAGCGCTCCGGTCGTACCAGCTCCTCGCTCGTCTGGATTCTCAATCAGTACAAGTTTCAGCGGAGGGTTTTCGATCTGAAAGTTGGCGTAACCCGGTCGCACCTTGTGTGCTGGGGTTTTGAAGATCTGCGAATAGAATTCAATTGAATCGTTCAGATTTGCGACGTTGAGGGCTAGTTGAACTCTGGACATTGTGGGTGCCTTTCAGTATATTGAAGTTTATCAATATGAAGCATATTCAACGTATCGAAGTTTGTCAATACACTTTGTGAAGGGAAGTTCATGGCTGTTCAAGAAGTAGCGCAATGTTGTTCCGCAGGACTTAACTCTCCGCTCGAACCCGCCGACGCCGAGTTATTAGCAGGGCTTTTGAAAGCTGTGGCTCACCCGGCACGACTGCAACTACTCTCAATAATCTCCAGCGAAGGTGAGGCATGTGCTTGCGATCTCACCGCGCCAATTGGATTGAGTCAGCCGACGGTGAGTCATCACCTCAAGATTCTCACTGAGGCGGGCTTGATTGAGCGTGAACAGCGGGGCCAATGGGCTTGGTTTGCCGTGAACAAGAGCCGGATGAATGACATTAGTTCACTATTTCGAGTGCCGTAATTTCGCTGAGGTCAAACGAGTGCGTCAGCCCTGGCGGTCATCATAAAAAAATAGCTCCAGCAACTGGATGACTTGGACAAAAACCAGCCACGAACCGCTCATTTTGTCCAAACATCCCAGTTACTGGGAAAGTCGGCGGTGGTGGAGGTGGAGGAGGAGGGTCGGGGTGGCGGGATTCGAACCCACGGCCTCTTCGTCCCGAACGAAGCGCGCTACCAAGCTGCGCCACACCCCGTGGCAATTCCGCAAAGTCTAGCCCGCAAGGCCCATCAGGCGTGGGTTCGCTTCGAGAGTTGAGCACAAAAAGTTTGTCTCGTCAGTGATTGCAGGCCGCTACCGAGTCGGTGGGAGCGAACGGGCGCCCCCTATGAAAATCCAGTGAAGGGCGAGAAAACCCACTAGTCGGTGGATAATTCAGCTACTTTTGGTTGCCTGCTTGGTCACTTCGTCATTACAATGAAACATGGCCTTTTTTTAGGGCTATAGCCATAGTGGCGGTCTTGGCGCTTGTGAGCGCGTCCGTTTCACTTCCTGGCGCAGCGGCGTCGAGCACTCGAACTCCGACGAAGGTGAGCCCGCCCGCTCAGCAATACGTAATGGCATTTCATGGCTGCAAGCCGGGCGCCGGGGATTGCAACAATCCTTCAAGTCACGAAGTCTATTTAGCGCAGAGCAATGACGGTGCATCATGGAGTTTGCTTCCAGGATGGGAGCCGCGAGATGGCTCAGTCCCAGACGTATTTAGGCGCGGAGACACGCTCTATGTGATCTCAACCGGTGGGATGAGTCGGCTTAATATGCAAACAGGGGACGTAACTCACGAAAAGGTCTCGATAGAGAGTGGAGAAAATTACGTCGACCCTTCCCTAGCCCAACTACCAGACGGTCGGCTGGTGATGTTTTACCTTCCCGGAATCATGGGTCAAGATCCAGCTGCATGTGCCCCTGGAGAGGGATCGTGTACTCGGCAAATCAAGTCGGCGGTTGAAGTCCCGGGAAGCAACGGAACGGTGTTTCGCGCAGATTCTGGAGTGAGGGTTTCGGAAACAATTACGGGAGGGACTTTCAGCGATCCGGATATTTTTTTCAATGGTTCGGAGTGGGTTTTATATGTGTCGCGTGGGCAGTCCATAAGTTCCTACACATCAGCGGACCTGCAAGGCACCTTTAGTTACCGTGGACCCGTCTCGCAAAGCCAAGGCGGGGTCGGTTCAGGCATACAGGCGTCCCCTGGAGTTGTGCAGACTTTTGCTCATGCATCAACGCGCGATTCCACCGTGATTGTGCGTGGGGAATCTGCAACCGGCACAACGCCGATCGCCACCTTTGCAACTGTCATCACAGGTCCATCCATTGGGCTGGGAAATTATGTGGCTAGCCCCGGAGTCGCCTTGAACACTCCGGGTCTCACCTGTGGGCTATGTAATGCTTCTTCGTCAGCGCAGACAAGTACGGTCGTCAAGAAGCGGATCAAATGTGTTAAAGGGAACAAGACCAAATTCGTAAAAGGAGTCAAGCCTAAATGCCCGAAGGGATTCAAGAAGGTGGGCAAGACGGTGAAATTATGACAACTTCAGATTTTTACGCAAAACCAGAGGCTTCATGTAGCACTTCTATGTAGCTATTTGCTTGGAACGACCGGGCCGATCGACTTTGCGGCTTTGATACCGAACTCACCGCCACCAAGGTCTGCTCCGTAGTACATCAGCCATGACTTCTTGTTTAGCCGAACAATATCCGGATCCCCGCCTCCGGCGATTACTGATTTTTCACCCGTGAAGGAAATACCATTCTTGCTGGTTGAAACCAGAATTCCGTAAAAACTACCTCGGTCACCGGCGTAGTACAACGCGATTCTTCCACGGTCTATTACCGCGAAGGGATGTGAACCACCGTTAGCTAACGGTCCACTTCCTTGAGTTATGACCGGACCCATCTCCCACGTCAACATGTTTGAACTTGTTGCAGTTCGCATCACTCGAGGTGCCCGCTCTCCCGGCTTCTCGAGATTAGAGAAATAAGCTCGCCACTTACTCTTGTGACGGATCACGGTGATCCCACCGGGCTCAAAACCGGCCTGCTCAGTTGTGATAACTGGACCTTCAACGGTGAAAGTAGCGCCATTGTCGGTGGAGATTGCAGCGTTGATGTTGCCACTCGCAAGATAAAACAACCGCATGCTCTTACCTCCAAGTGAGATTACGCGCGGCTGACCAGCAGCAATGCCAGGTAGCGGAGGTCGTAGGTCGGCCACGAAGGATCGGCCCGTCCGTGAAGTGGACGTGGCGCTAAGTGTGCCGGGAAGGGTGTCCGTCGAGTTGACGAAAGCAAATAACTTGATCCGACCATTTGATAAGCGCACCGCTGACGCGTCCGCAACCTGCTTCGCGGTTGATCCGAATGTTGAGTCGCTGAGTACCGTGCCGACGGTCCGGAAATTTTTAGCCTTCTTCACGGTGCTAGTCGAAGCGGCGGGTTGTTGAGTTCCAGAAGCTTCGGGTTGGGGCATGGGGCCGTCCAGTACCCATTTTGACTGCTGGCATGTCATTGACGTTCCGCTGAACGCGGCAACGGATCCGTCGGGCGAACAGGAGTCGCCAGGATTTTGCGCTGCCATTACCGGCGACATCGTCATCTGTGCTAAGACCAGACTCGTCGCGACCACAATTTTCGAAAGTGGGTGCATGACTAAAAGTTAGCACCACGAACGGTGAAATACCACCCAACTAGGTTCTCGGGGCGCTGGACTGGAATTTAGTGTGCTCATGACCATTCCAGATGTGAGCTGCGTGGTTTAAGCGTGATCAAGGTTGCCTCGGGTGGGCACGCGAATCTAAAGGGTGCATAGCGCGAACAGCCAAGGCCCGCTGACACATGAAGTGCTGAACCCTGGTGTTGGGAAAGTCCACTTGCTCGTGCTGTGTCAAGGTCACAGTTGGTAACGAGAGCTNNTCCCGGCACACGCACCTGTCCACCGTGCGTATGGCCCGCGAGGATCAGTTGAGCATTATCAGCGGCCATTGCGTCAAGTACCCGCAGATAGGGGGCATGGACGACTCCTAGGGTGAGATCTGCCTGTTCATTGAAACTATGTGGGATTCCGGCGTAGTCATCGCGGCCGATATGGGGGTCGTCAACTCCCTTGACGCTGATCAACCGCCCGTTGACATTCCAGTCGACCTGAGTGTTCGTGAGATCCAACCAACCGTTGTCGCTCATCCCGTGCGCAAGTGGCTCCCAGTCCAACATTGGGCGTGTGGGTGTAATTGTGCTGGGGCCAGAAAAGTATTTGAGTGGATTGATTGGTTTCGGCGAGTAGTAGTCGTTGCTGCCAAGGACGAAGGCGCCAGGGAGTTCCATGAGCGGCTCGAGTGCTCCGAGTGCACCTGGAACACCTTCTTTGTGGGAGAGGAAATCCCCGGTCGCAATGACCGCATCGGGACTGAGGGTGGCAAGGGAACGTACCCATTCGGATTTTGATTCCTGCCCGGGGACCATGTGTAAATCCGAAATATGGAGTAATCGAATGGGAGCTTGATGTGACCTCAGGACCGGGACTTCAACACGGCGCAGGGTGAACCTTTTTGTCTCGAGGTGGGCGTATGCCAAGGCACCTACGCCTGCCGCGGCGCCAACGGCGAACGCCTTTCCCACTGAAACCATGTGACCATGCTCCCACTGCATATGCACCAGTGGGACAATGCCCACATGTCAATCGACCTCAAAGCACGGCTTAAAGACGATTTAACCACTTCCATTAAGGCACGTGACGAACTCAGATCGGCCACACTCCGCATGGTTTTGACCGCGATCACCAACGAAGAGGTTGCGGGTAAGGAAGCAAAGGTGTTGAGTGACGAGGAAATTTTGACAGTCCTTGCACGCGAAGGGAAAAAGCGCAGGGAAAGTGCTGTGGCATACACCGAAGCGAACCGCCCTGAACTGGCCGCACGTGAAAACGCCGAACTGGAAGTCATCTCAATGTATCTGCCTGAACAGTTAACTGACGCAGAACTTGAGGGGATTGTGAAAGCGGCCGCCAGTGAAGTTACCGGCAGTGGAGCAACAGGTGGCGCTGCAATGGGTGCTGTTATGAAAATTGTTCAACCACAGGTCAAGGGCCGCGCTGATGGCGGTGTAGTCGCTGCCATGGTCAGAGCAGCTTTAGGGAACTAAGTTGTCCACTGGATCAGCAGCAGGAGCTGGGTTTTCAAATACTTCATCTTCGACGGGTGCGGGCACTAATTCTGGAACTTCCAGTGAGTTGGGATCACTATTGTCGAAAGTTGTTTCGCCCTCAGGAATGAATATTTCCTCAAATGGCCCCGGTTCGGGCTCGGGAGGTAGGTCGGGAGCCACGGTGAATTCGGTGCGCAAGTCAAAGTTTGCAATAGGCAGATCGGCTGAAGCAGCGAGCATGGACTCTTTCCAGATTGGGCCGGGAATGGTGCCGCCGTACACCTGTCGGTAGTAATTGCCGTTGATAGTGACATCCTTCAGTGGGAATGCATACCCGCCACGTGGGTCACCAACCCACACGGCCGAGGCAACCTGAGGGGTGAAACCGGCAAACCACACGGCGGCTGATTCATTGGTTGTCCCAGTTTTGCCGGCGACAGGTCGGTCACCGAGGTTCATGGGTGCGCCGGTCCGGCCGGGAATGTTTCCGTCAACTACGCCATTGAGCATTACGGTGACCCCGTCGGCGACAGAACGGTCGAGAACTTGCCGACAATCTCCATTCGGAACGTTGAGTTTTGCACCGTCACGGTCCCTAATTTCTAAAATGGGAACTGGTTCGCAGTAGCGGCCGTGGGCCGCAAATGTTGCATATGCATTGGCGAGGGAAAGTGGGGCGATTTCCATGGTTCCCAGCGTGAATGAGGGAACACGCAGCAGTGGATCACCATTGCCCAAGGTCACACCGAGTGATTCCGCGATGTCAACAGGGCGGCAAATCCCTGTTCTTTCTTCGATGGCCATGAAATATGTATTTGTCGAATACGCGGTTGCTTGAGCCATGTTTAAGGTGCCGGAAGTGGTCGAGTTGCGAACGGTTACCGGGTCGTAGGGCACCCCTGTCTCACAGTTGCGAAAATTGTTGAAAGTGTTCGGGCTGGGAGAACTAATGTATTCATTTGGTGAGATCCCAGCTTCCAGTGCCGCTGCGAGTGTGAAGACCTTAAAGGTTGAACCGGCCTGCATCCCAATTGTTCCACCCATGCTCTGTGGCGCGTTGTAGTTGTAGGTTGTGCGTCCCTTCCCACTAGTTCCCCACTCGCGGTTCTGAGTCATTGCAATTATGTGTCCCGTGCCCGGTTGAACCATAGATATTGCTGCTGCTTTGCCACTTGGGTCGTCAATAGGAATAGTTGAGTTGACGATTTCAGTAACAGATTTTTGAACGGTCGGATCGAGCGTTGTTGTAATTGTGTAGCCACCCCGTCGAAGGAATGCTTCCCGTTCTTCCGGGGTTTCGCCGAATACGTCATTTTCCCGAATTGATTGCAGGACGTAGTCGCAGAAAAACGGTGCGTAGCTTGAGGTGCAACCATTGGAAACTTGGGTTGGGTTGAGTAGTGATTTCATGGGAATTTTCATTGCGCGATTGGCGTCGGCTTGTGAAACGTAACCCAGGTTAGCCATGCGACCGAGCACGACATTACGGCGTTCAGCCGAGAGTTCGGGATTACGAATCGGGTCATAGGAAGTGGGCCGCTGCACGATTCCCGCAAG
>DKME01000163.1 GCA_002469525.1 Actinobacteria bacterium UBA7422 | reverse complement strand
CGAGTTCTGCCCCGTAGCAAGTGAGGTCGACTTCCGGGTGAGCATCGCGGGGGTTCAGCAGCGACCAAGCGCACGGCGGGATTCGTCCGCTCCCCGTCGTAATGGCCTGCACACCCAAAATCTATCTCAAGGGGAATCCATCTCAAGGGGACAGACTCACGGTCGGGTGCAGGAAATAAATCCTTCGACTTCCGCGGCTGCGTCGTCACCGTAGGCCGACGCCATGCGCTGTAAGAAGTGTCGTTGGGCGAGCTCGTACTCCTGTGTTCCTACGGTTTCAATGACGTAGGTGGCAAGGAGTGATCCAATTTGCGCGGAGCGTTCGTCGGTCAGCCCCCAGGCCTGACCTGACAGGAACCCGGCACGGAAGGCATCGCCCACACCTGTTGGGTCTGCGCGGCGCTCTTCTTCAGCGATAGCCACGTGAACGACTTCTTCACCGCGACGTTCAATACGAGCACCATTGGGTCCAAGAGTCGTGATTCGGACTTGAACCATGTCCGCAATGTCGGCAGCGTTCCAACCGGTTTTTTGTTCAATCAACGCGGACTCATATTCATTAGTGAATAGATACTCGGCGCCTTCAATCAGTGGCTTGACTTCTTCACCATTCATGCGAGCCAGTTGCTGGGAGGGGTCCGCCGCGAATGGGTAACCGCGGAATCGGCACTCGTCGGTGTGACGCTGCATAGCAAGTGGGTCATTTGCACCGATGAGTACGACGTCAGCCGTACCAATAGATTCAATGATTGGCTTGAGTTCAATGTTGCGGGCTTCACTCATTGCACCAGCGTAGAAAGTTGCGATTTGGTTTTGTTCAGCATCGGTTGTGCACACAAATCGGGCAGTGTGTGCGGTCTGGGATACGTGGACGCCTGTTGTGTCAACACCGTGCCGGTTGAGCCAGCTTTCGTAGTCGGCAAAGTCAGGGCCGACCGCACCAACGAGTACCGGCTTGAGTCCAAGGCATCCCATGCCAAAGGCAATATTGGGTGCGACTCCCCCGCGTCTGACTTCAAGTTCGTCCACGAGGAATGACAACGAAATTTTGTCGAGTTTTTCGGCGACGAGTGAGTCAACAAAGTTGCCGGGGAATGTCATGAGGTGATCGGTTGCAATAGAACCGGTAATCAATATAGCCACTTGCGTGAGCCTACCGAATTACCGAGTCCAGTGCTTGTGACCCCACGAATGCGTCACACGGGTAGTTCAGCGCGAGTTAGTTAAAAGAGTCTCCGCATGCGCAGGAACCTGTCGCATTGGGGTTATCAATTGTGAAGCCTTGCTTCTCAATCGTGTCGACGAAATCAATTGTTGCTCCACTGAGGTAGGGAGCGCTCATGCGGTCAGTGACCACGTTTACCGCGCCGAATTCCTTGACAACGTCGCCGTCAAGATTGCGGTCGTCGAAGAAGAGCTGGTAACGAAGGCCGGAGCACCCGCCGGGCTGGACCGCGATGCGCAGGGCGAGATCGTCGCGACCTTCAGATTCAAGGAGGACCTTCACCTTCTCTGCGGCTGGACCGCTGAGCTGGATGCCGTCGGTGACGGGGGCTTCAACTGCAGTTTCAGTGGACATGGACTGACCTCTTTCACGGGTTAATGTAGTGCGCTATTCATAATAATATGTTGCGCTACTTCCAGTGCAATTCTGTTCTTCCTACGTAAGAGTAAGGCATAAGGCCCGCTTGCGCTAGATGCCACCCACTCGCAATTCCCAATTCATGACGCATTTCACTCTGAGCGCAGCCCCACGTGGCAAGAATTGCCAGCCGCGAGACAATTATCAAATGGTTCAAGCCTTTGTTGACCCCGCACCTAGCCCCCTGGCTCTGCTTCTGCTGGGAAACTCCGCAGATTCAGAGAGTGAACGCGGGGTTGAATGTCCGGGTGATCTACCGCCTGCTTCAGATCCAGACCTAGTTGCTCGCGCGCAGGCTGCAAAAGACGTATTGGGTGATCGGGTTTTTATTTTGGGTCACCACTACCAGCGCGATGAAGTGATTCAATTTGCCGATGTCACAGGCGATTCATTCAAGCTCGCCCAAAAGGCAGCAGACATGCCCCATGCCGAGTTCATTGTTTTTTGTGGCGTTCACTTCATGGCCGAAAGTGCCGACATCCTTACTTCGGACTCACAGCAGGTAATCCTTCCTGACCTTGCGGCGGGTTGCTCCATGGCCGACATGGCGGAGATCAGTCAGGTTGAGCAGTGCTGGGCAGACCTTGAAGCGGCCGGTGTCGCCGATGTCACAATCCCAATTACCTACATGAACTCCACCGCAGCAATTAAGGCATTCACGGGCAAACACGGTGGATCAATCTGTACCTCAAGCAATGCCAAGCGAAGCCTTGAGTGGGCATTTGAGCGCGGTGAAAAAGTCCTTTTTATGCCGGACCAGCATTTAGGTCGGAACACCGCGGTGCGAGACCTTGGTCTTGACCTTGAAGACTGCGTTGTATTCAACCCTCGCAAACCCAATGGTGGTCTGAGTGTTGAAGAACTTCAGAGTGCGAAAATGATTCTTTGGAAGGGCCACTGCAGTGTCCACGGCCGGTTCACCCCCGAAGTTGTGGACCAGGTACGCGCAGAAGTCCCAGGCGTCACCGTGATCGTGCACCCCGAGTGCACCTATGAAGTTGTTGAAAAAGCAGACCAGGTTGGTTCGACGGAAAAGATAATCGCGGCAATTGAAAGTGCTCCGGCTGGCAGCGCCTGGGCGATCGGTACCGAACTCAACTTGGTGAAGCGTCTTGCACTTGCTAACCCAGATAAATCAATCACCTACTTGGACAAGACGGTGTGCTTCTGCTCAACCATGAACAGGATCGACCTACCGCATTTGGTGTATTCACTTGAATTGCTAGCCAGTGGCAATGTCGTGAACCAAATCACCGTCGATCCAGACACCGCACACTGGGCGAAGATTGCACTTGACCGCATGCTTGCCTTGCCAGGTTCGGCACCCGCGGCGGATTGATCCCGATTAATTCAATAGCGCGATCGGGACAATAACTTCATTGCGCCGCAGGAACCATGGCTTCCAGGGCGGGTCATAGCGAGCCCAACGTGGTTCGCCGTCAACGCGGTACCCAAGTTCTGGGAGTTGTTTGATCACTGCTTCCCCGCGCTTTTCCACTTCGTCGTATTTCCACGTTCCCGACCATGTTGTCGCAGCGGCGAGGTGCTGGGGAACGTCGGTGATGAGGAGGTCGCCACTGCTGGGCTGGGGTAGGTCTTGCGCATTCATGCCTTCTGGCATGACAAAGGAAACATTCCAGAGTTCGTCATTGCGTTCTTGGATGACGGGTGCGGTCATGGCGATTTTGTTTTTTGAGATATATCCGACAAGGGGTCCAAATGCTTTGTTGCCAACAGTGTTAGCACCACCAGAAAGTGTCAATTGGGCGTGCACACTCGCCGGGTAGTCACGAATTTCCAGGTCACCTATTTTTCTCACTAACGTGTAAGGCTGTTCTTCACTCATCTTTACAGGATACGTCGGAAAATGAAAAAAGTGGCCGCGAGAGGCGTTAAACCCCTCGCGGCCACGATCAATTCTGCGTTGGGCCGAATTATGCCTCGACCTTGCCAGCAGATGAAGGTGCTTCTTTGATTTCTTGTGCTGCGAAATCGGGATCGTCCGCAAAGCTCTTCTCGCGTGCGATCTTGTAGATCAACAGACCGAAGAGGCACTTGGCCAAGACGTCTGCGATCGAGTAGCCGAGCTGTCGACCGACGAATGAATCCGCGCCGTCGATCCCCAGCTGTGGCAACAGGTACGCAATTGGGTAGACACCCCAGGTTGCTAGGAGCAAGAGGCGAAGGCCATTGAGATCCTTGCGGACTTGCGTCGGTTGCGTGACCATGGACTTGCCGAGTTCGACCCAAAGTACGTACAGGATGTACAGGAATGGGATCGAGGACAACGCACCCCAGATACCGCGGGTCATGTTGTCAGTTGAGATCTCACCCGGGTAGCCAAGTGCGATCATGAGGAATGCTGCTGGGATCAGTTTGACCATGAGGTTGCGGCGGACCATGCGGGCCAGCGCGAGAACTGCAATTGCCTCGAAGAGCAACAGCGGAACCGTCAGCAGCCAGTCAATGTAGCGGTACCCCTCATTAAAGCCTTCACCGTTAACCAAGACATAGGCTGGGTCTGAGCCGGCCATTGCGGCATTGCCAGCACCCTCTGCTACGTAGGCGTCCGTGAACGAGTTGAAAATCCTCCAGTAGTGGTAAGCCGCAATCAAACATACGATCGCGGAAACCGCGAGCGCCTGTCGGTATCTCGGCAAAACACGACCCATAACCACTAGCAGAAAGACGGTCGTGGCAACCATCGAAGCTAGTGCAAAAGATAAAGCGTTGTACACCGTTTGAAATTGTCCAAACGAGAGCTCAAGTACTCCTGGCACAGGTTCCTCCTTATATTGGGCTGACACGGTGTCAGACCGCCCCCTGAATTGACCGCGCCTGCGATCGAAGCACAGTTTTCTCCTATTGAGCGAGAATGCAATCTGAATGCCGAAAGTCGTCCGAATTGTCCTAAAGATCGTTTAAGTACTAATAGTCCTTTTTTCTCTGCAGCAGTTGATGCAAAACTTTGTTCAGTGGGGTCAGGACAGCCCTGGCGCATCCCACAACGCGAACCAGCGTGTGGTGTCCAGCTCAACCGGCAATTCACCGGTGAGTTTGTCTCGGATGTGTAATTCCACAACGTTATTTCGAACCTGATCGGTTGATTTTGCCTTAGGAAAAAATGGGTAAAAAGTTCCACGTTTGTAGAGGTACACCAGCGCGCCAGCGTTTCCATCTGTATCTGCGAATGGGAAAAGAGAACATAATAATTGTGGACCGAATCCGGCTAGGACGAGTGAGGTGTTTACCGCGTGAATGTCGGTCACGGCCGTCGCCAGATCAACTGGGTCTGTGCGAATCGTGAGCCAGTCGAAGCCGAAAGAATCCGCGCTCGCTTCCACGCGCGGCCCACCGTCGGCATCTAACAATTCACGTATTTCCGCTTCAAGGTCGGCGAACGCTTTTCCTTCCGGTGCCCGGAAGCACACGGACCCAACACCCGTCGGGGTCAGGCCAAGGTCAATGTCTAGGGTGATCGCAGCTGAGGGAAGTGCAAAGAGTGCATCAAGATTTGGGCGTGCTGGTTCCCTGCGTCCGCGAATTACGTCGAACAGTCCCACTGCCTAGCGCTCGCCGAGCTGTGCTGAAATTTTTGCGAGCTGCTCGAGCCTTTTTTCAAGGGGCGGGTGTGTTGCAAAGATCGCTTCCATGCCCATTCCTTTTCCACCTTTGAAAGCGGGCGCGAAAGCAATAGCACTCACCGGTTCCATGGACCGGAGGTCTTTGTCTGGAATCGAATTCATACCGCCACTGATTTTGACGAGCGCGCTGGCAAGTGCACTTGGCTTACCGGTCAGCAACGCAGCACCTCTGTCCGCACCGAGTTCACGGTAACGCGAGAGCGCGCGAATCAGCAGGAATGAAATTGCGTAGACGATTGCACTGACTGCCATGACCGCCATGAAAACAACAGCTGCGTTTTGATCCCTGCGGTCGCGCATCATGGATCCCCACATCGCGCTACGAGTGATAAATCCAGCCAGAATGGAAGTGAAAGAAGCGATTGTCATAACGGTGACATCGCGGTGCGCAACATGGGACAGTTCGTGGGCAATCACTGCTTCGAGTTCTTCTTCGTCGAGTTGCTTGAGAATTCCCGTGGTGACAACTACAACGCTGCGGTTGGGGCTACGGCCTGTTGCAAATGCGTTGGGAACCGGGCTGTCCGAGATTCCAACGCGAGGTTTTTTCATGTCGGCCAACGCGCAAATGCGGTCAACGATTGCATGGACGAGCGGCGCTTGCTCTGGTGTTACTTCAACCGCACGCATCGCTTTCATGGACAGCGAGTCTGAGAACCACCATTGGCCAAAAAGGAATGCGCCTGACAGGACCAGAACAAAAATCGCATTAATACCAACGGCAATTAGCACACCGGCCAGAACTACATAGAGAAGACCGAGACCAAATAGCGTCCCGAACATTCGAGCGCCGAGCCCTGTGTCTTTTTCATATCTTGAGCGCGACACGTCAATCCACTTTCTCGTTAGTCTTCGATTGCCTTCTTTTCAGCCGATCCCAATTCATTTCTCATGGAAGCCAATTGGGCTTCAACGTCTGACTCGCTCGCCATACGTTCAAGCTCAATGGTGAGGCTGTCCTTGTTCGTCCCTGAAGCATCGTCGAGTGCGCCTGAAGCCATGAGTTCGTCCATTGCACCCGCGCGGGCTTGCATCTCAGCGGTCTTGTCTTCGGCGCGTTGAACTGCCAAACCAACGTCACCGAGTTCGGAAGAAATCCCAGTAAATGCCTCGGTGATTTTCGTTTGAGCTTCGGCCGCAGAGTACGTCGCCTTGATTGTTTCCTTGCGGGTGCGGAATGACTCGACCTTCGCTTGCAACTGCTGGGATGCGACAACAAGCTTTTCCTCCTGCTCCTGCAGGCCTGCCAGCTGGGCCTGCAGATCAGCAATCTGGGTGTGAAGCCCGCTGCGACGCACAAGTGCCTCGCGTGCCAAATCCTCGCGGTTACCGGCGAGTGCCGCGCGCGCTTGCTCTTCTAACTTCGACTCCTGTTTCTCAAGCCCCTGAAGCTGCAGTTCAATGCGCTTGCGACTGGTGGCAACGTCGGCGACACCGCGACGAACTTTCTGGAGCAACTCGAGTTGCTTTTCATAGGAATAGTCGAGGACTTCACGCGGATCCTCTGCCTTATTCAATGCCTTATTCGCTTTTGAAGCGAAAACCACTTTGAAACGTGACCACAAGCCCATGGAAGATCCCTTCGATACCCGCAATTGATTTCGCCAACTGCTGTGCCAAGCGTAAACGACAGTTCACCACCTCCCTGCGCGCGCATGGGGCTACGCTGCTCCCATCATGTTTGGAATGTCTAAGAAATCAGCCGAAGTAGCTCCCGAAGCGATCCAGGATTCCCCGTCCGCCCAAGGTGGTAAGGGTCGCCCAACTCCTTCCCGCAAGGAGGCCGAGGCTGCTCGCAAGACCAGTATTCGGGCTCCCCGCGGATCTAAAGGCGGTAAGAAGGCCGCTCGCGAGCAGGACCGGCTTGAGCGCGCCCGAGCCCGTGAAGGGATGCTCGCCGGTGACCCGCGATTCCTCCCAGCGCGCGACCAAGGCCCGGTTCGAGGGTTCGTCCGTGACTTTGTTGACGGTCGCTACACGGTGGCCGAGTACTTCATCTTCATGGCAGTTGTCGTATTACTCCTAGGTTTTGTTAACAATCCCGCGGTGCAGTCATTTGTCTCAATCGGTTTCTTTCTCATGGCAACGTTAATTGTTGTTGACACACTCATTCTGTTGATTCAACTTAATCGTCGCGCGAAGAAATTATTTCCCGAGAAATCGGAACGACGAGGAATCACCTTGTATGCCCTCATGCGCACTTTGCAGTACCGCAGGTTGCGTATGCCAAAACCAAGCGTTGAGCGTGGGAGAAAGAAAGGTAAGTAGTTCATGGAGTTTCGTCGTCTTGGCCGCAGCGGCCTAAAAATCAGTGAGATCACCTACGGCAACTGGATTACCCACGGATCACAGGTCACCGACGACCTCGCCATGAAAACAATGCAGGCGGCCCTAGATGCCGGTATTACGACGTTCGACACCGCAGATGTGTATGCCGAGACAAGAGCTGAAGAAGTAATGGGTAAAGCCCTTAAAGGCCAACGCCGCGAGAGCCTTGAGATTCTTACGAAGGTGTACTGGCCAACCGGCCCCGGCGTTAACGACCGCGGGCTTTCTCGTAAGCACGTTATGGAGTCCTGCGAGAACTCACTTCGCAGGCTTCAAACCGATTACGTTGATCTCTATCAAGCGCATCGGTACGACTATGAGACCCCGCTGGAAGAAACCCTTCGCGCATTTGACGATCTAGTTCGTCAGGGAAAAGTTCTTTATGTCGGTGTAAGCGAATGGACCGCACCTCAAATCCGCGAGGCCGTTCGGCTGGCAACCGAGATGGGCTTTGATCGAATCATTAGCAGCCAGCCCCAATACAACATGCTCTGGCGTGTGATTGAAGCTGAAGTTGTTCCGGCAAGTGAGGAACTTGGAATTGGCCAGATCGTTTGGTCGCCAGTTGCTCAGGGCGTCCTGACCGGTAAGTACAAAAAGGGTGCTGCCGCGCCAGAAGGTAGCCGGGCAACAGATGCTTCCGGTGGTTCTGATTTTGT
>DKME01000157.1:4545-8695 GCA_002469525.1 Actinobacteria bacterium UBA7422 | reverse complement strand
ATTTCAATGTCGGTCTCACCCTTCCACTCAATCGTGGTGTCCGTGTTCTTGAAATCGAACCGCTGGGAGAGCTCTTTTGCGGCCTGATTCAGGGCGTTGTCCGCCTCCTGGTGATCTACCTCTGAAACTATGTCGAAACTGCTATCTGCCATGTTGGGTTCCTTTCCATTGACGCCAATCTAACTAAACAAGGACTCCGACCAACCGGGAGGACTCCTGCCAACCAACTGCACCCACGAGCGTTGGCACATGTATTGTTTGCCGGGCATTACGGCAGATTGCCCGAGCGGCCAATGGGAGCGGACTGTAAATCCGTCGGTTTATACCTTCAGTGGTTCGAATCCACTATCTGCCACGTGCAAAGGGTCCCCTTATTCAGGGGGCCCTTTTTATTTTTCCGATGTTTCTAAAAGGGAAACTGAACTCCGGTAATCTCCTCGGACCAATCCCATAGCCGTCGAGCCTGAAGTGCGTCTTTGGCGCTGTCATTGCGGTCAACAATTGTTGGGTAGCCGCGGGTCTGCCACTTATCTGCAGGACCAATAAAGCTGTCGTTGGGAAGGCCTGGCGCGGTGGCAGCAAACAGGATGGGAAGTGCGCCCATTTCAGCACTTTGTGCAACTACTCGATTCATAAGTTCGGTAACTTTGTATTCGATTGAGTTTCCTCGCATCTTTGAGGAGACTCCCTGCAGATTCGTAGCCGAAAAACCAGGGTGGGCAGCTACAGCTCCAACGCTGTAGTCGCCAAGTTCAAGTCGGCGGGAAAATTCCACGGTGAAGAGCAAATTTGCAAGCTTGGATTGACGGTAGGCGCCCCAAGCACGGTACTTCTTGGCGCCCATCGGGTCATCGAAATTGAAACCCTTAACCATCTTGTGCGCGAGTGAGGAAACCGTGACCACCCGGGAATTGGGTACTGCCACCAACGCGGGAAAGAGCAGCCCCGTCAAAGCAAAATGACCGAGGTGGTTGGTCGCCAACTGCATCTCAATTCCCTGTGGGCTCTCCCGCCGAGGAATTGCCATGATGCCGGCGTTATTGATCAGTAGATCAAGCCCATTTGGGTGACGACTGGACCAGGAATCCGCGAAATTCCGAACACTGTCCAGATCACTGACGTCTAGCCGATCCACCTGGACAGTCCCCTTGGGCGCATTACTTCGAATCAATTCAGCGGCGCGCTCACCCTTGACAAGGTCGCGAATAGCCAAGGTCACGCTTGCCCCTGCCTCGGCGAGCCGCTTGGCCGTTTCGAATCCCAAACCCGAATTTGAGCCGGTGACGATCACGGATCGACCGGAAAGATTAGGTAAATTGGCAGTGGTCCACGCAGGCATGTCCTAATGAAACCCCGAGTTGAGGCATAAGGCAAACCCGAGGCGTGCCCTCACGGGGGAACTGGCCGTGCCAGTGTGTACGCTTGCGGGGCTTCACGCCCCTTTAGCTCAGACGGCAGAGCGTCTCCATGGTAAGGAGAAGGTCTACGGTTCGATTCCGTAAAGGGGCCCGGAAGAAAGGTCAGGAAACTGGAGTCTTTCTACGCTCGGCGGGGTAGCTCAGGTGGTAGAGCAAGCGGCTCATAATCGCTGTGTCGCCGGTTCAAGTCCGGCCCTCGCTACAAGATTTTCGGCATCAGGCACAATAGGTACACAAAATAGATAGTTACGCAGCATTAAACCAGCACGCGAGAGTGTGCTTCATGGAAGTGAGAGAGCAATGGCCAAGGCCAGCGACGTCCGCCCCAAGATCACCTTGGCATGCGAAGAGTGTAAAGACCGCAACTACATTACAAAGAAGAATCGTCGTAATGACCCTGATCGTCTTGAGATCAAGAAGTTTTGCGTGAAGTGCAAGACGCACACCCTGCACAAGGAAACTCGCTAGCTCTTTAACGTGGCTATCAACCCAGAGTTCATTGGCCGCACGTACCCGCCCACGCAGGCTTACTCCGTTGGTCGGGAAAAAATTCGTGAGTTCGCTGCGGCATTAGGTGAATCGGCACGCTGTTTCTTCGATGTCGATGAGGCTCGCGCTATGGGTTACCCGGATTTAGTCGCACCCCCCACTTTCGCAATCTTGGTCTCGATGCAAGCGAGCAAACAAGTAATTTTCGACCCCGAACTCGCACTGGATTACACCCGCGTGGTCCACGGGGAACAAAAATTTGTTCACTCGCGTCCCATATTCGCCGGTGATGATCTGACGAGTGTCGTGAGCGTGGACTCGATCCGCAGCGCTGCCGGCAACGACATGATTACTGTCAAAACTGAACTGCGCTCGACAGGTGGTGACTTGGTGTCGACCGCGTACTCCTTACTGGTCTCCCGTGGAGTCGAGGAAAGTCCGTGACCCTTATCTCCGCCAAGAGTGTTTCGGTTGGACTGGAATTACCACCACAGGCGTTTAATTTCACTCGTGCTGACCTAGTCAGATACGCAGGTGCCTCCGGTGACTTCAATGTAATTCATTGGAACGAAAGAGTGGCAAAAGAAGTCGGCTTGCCTTCGGTGATTGCCCACGGAATGCTCACCATGGGAACCGTAATTCGCGTGGTCACAGACTGGCTGGGAGACCCGGGCAAAGTGCTGGAATACTCGGCCCGGTTCACACGACCAATTCCAATCCCAGATACAGATGAAGGTGCAAGCGTTCTGGTGAGTGCCAAAGTCACTGAAGTCTTGGACGACGGCCAAGCCGTGATTTCCATAACAGCGATACACAACGAACTGACGGTTCTAGCAAAGACAACCGTGACCGTCCAACTCGGGCCATGACCGCGATCCCAGGACACGTGAGTGCACTCGCGCAGGAGCGCGCGGTGGCTCGGATAGAAAAAGACTTCGCCCGATCTGATCAACTGCGGGACGAGATAGCCGCGACCGGTTGGCTGATCAAAGACACCGCCGAGGGTTATTCCTTAATCCAGGCCCCACCCTTTTCTCTCACGGCTAACTTGGGTGCATTGGTTGATCAGTTCTCACAGTCGATAGCGGGCGCGACTTCGGTGCTCGTGATCGTTGACGGCTGGCCAGAAGACACCCATTCATCACTTTCTGCCCTACTGAAAAATGTTCCCGCAGAAACACAGGTGATTGTCATGGACTGCGGCAACATTGATGGTGCTGGGGTGGTCGTCCACGAACTAGCCAAGGTGCACGGAAACCTCTTTGAATTCCACTTCACCCAAACACTTGCTGAACTGGGCTGGGCTAATGTGGTCAATGCCGCAATCGCACTGTCTTCATGTGAATTTTTTGCAGTCATGGACCTTTCAACATTCTGGGAAGGCGATGCACTCACGCCAGTGCTCGAGGTTTTTGCAGACCCGCAGGTTGCTCTTTCCGGTTGGCGCGGGGTCAACGTAGACGTGAGTCAAGAGTGGCGAGAGTTCACTTCTGCCGAAGTGGGAAGTGTTGATGCTGTACTGGGGTATTTCCTAGTTGCGCGCAGCAGCGTGGTCGCCGAGGTCGGACCAGATTCGAAAGCGAAGTTCTACCGAAACGCAGACATGGAGTGGTCACTCGCAATTCGAGCCGTGGGATACGACGTGAGAATTCCGCCCGGTGTGCTTCCTCTGCGACAGGAACGGCATCACGGTTACCACGACAGTGAACCGGAATACCGTGAGAAGCAAAGCAAGAAAACATATGACCGAATCCTGCAGAAGTTTCGAAAAACTCCAGACATTTTGCACGTGAGTTGAACCATGGCGATCGAGAAGCTCCCGGGTGCCCTGAGTGACTACACAACTTTGCGTGTTGGTGGCCAGGCGAAATCGACCTTGCGGGTCACGACCGAACAGGAACTCATTGATGTGGTCCAGGACCTTGACCAACAAGGTGAGAACCTTCTGATCTTGGGTGGGGGCAGCAATGTGGTCTGCGGGGATTACGAGTTCCCAGGCACGGTGATCATTATTGGCACTGAAGGTGTCGACTGGTTTGGCGGTACTGTGAAAGTTGCTGCCGGAGAAAACTGGGATGAGTTCGTGCGAAACACGATTGACCGAGGATTTGGCCAGTTGGCGCCCCTCTCCGGAATTCCTGGATCCATGGGTGCAACTCCAATTCAAAATATTGGAGCCTACGGAGTTGAAATTGCGGAGTTCATCGTTGAACTTGATGTGTGGGATCGCGAAAATTCCGAAC
>DKME01000157.1:4119-4472 GCA_002469525.1 Actinobacteria bacterium UBA7422 | reverse complement strand
GTGGTCCTTGCCGTCACATTGAAACTTGAATCGACATTGAGTATTCCAATTGAGTATCAGCAGTTAGCAAACGTTATGAAGCAAGAAATTGGAACAGTTGCTCAGGCGGCCGAAGTGCGCGAACAGGTCATGCACTTGAGGGCAACGAAAAGCATGGTGCTTGATTCTGCTGACACAGACTCCAATAGCACCGGTTCTTTCTTTATCAACCCAGTAGTTCAGATTGCTCAGATTCCCGCCAACTGCCCGAGTTTTTCTCTTAATAAGGATGACCCGCGTTATCCCTCGCATGTGAAATTGAGTGCCGCCTGGCTAATTGAAAAGGCTGGGATCACAAAAGGTTTTAGTTTGGG
>DKME01000157.1:0-4006 GCA_002469525.1 Actinobacteria bacterium UBA7422 | reverse complement strand
GTTCTCGTCAACTGCCAGTTGGATCCGCTGCAGCGCAGTTAGTGGATTCGTCGCTTAGTTGCTGGCACCTGCAAGTAATGCGTGCATCCGGGCAAGGCCCTCCGTGATGTTGGAATCCGAGGTTGCATAGGAAAGCCGAAAAAAGCCAGGTGTTCCAAATGCTTCACCGGGAACAACAGCAACTTCGGCCTTGTCCAAAATAATGGCTGCTAACTCACTGGATGAGTTAGCAGCCGCGCCGTCAAAAGACTTCCCGATCAAGTCTTGAACGGATGGATATGCGTAAAAGGCACCCTCGGGCAAGGGGCAACTCACGCCGGGAATCTCGTTGAGTAGATCAACAATGAGGGTGCGACGCCGATCAAATGCGATTTTCATTTGGTCCACCGCGTCAAGGTTTCCGCTTACCGCAGCGAGAGCCGCAATTTGAGAAACATTGGCTACATTGGAAGTTGCATGTGACTGCAGGTTGGTCGCTGCTTTAGTTACATCGGCTGGCGCAATCATCCAACCGACCCGCCAACCCGTCATTGCGTAGGTTTTGGCTACTCCGTTGACAACAACACAACGATCCGCGAGTTCTGGAACCAAGGTTGGCATGGAAGAAAATACGGCGTCTCCGTAGACGAGGTGTTCGTAAATTTCATCGGTGATCACCCAGATTCCCTTGGCCAGGGCCCACTCGCCGATCGCCTTGACCATTTCGGGGGTGTAGACGGCGCCTGTGGGGTTAGAGGGAGAGACAAAAACCAAGGCCTTGGTCGCTGGTGTAATTGCGGCTTCTAACTGCTCGACACTTGCCCGGTAGCCGCTGGTTTCGTCGGTCATCACGATCACGGGTGTGCCACCCGCCAACATGATCGATTCGGGGTAGGTGGTCCAGTAGGGAGCTGGCAGGATCACTTCGTCGCCTGGGTCTAGCAGCGTGGCGAACGCGTTGTAGAGGGCCTGCTTGCCTCCATTTGTAATCAGGATCTGGTTGACCCCCACAGTGAAGCCCGAATCCCGAGCGGTTTTCGCGACGATTGCTTCCTTGAGGGCGGGTAGTCCGCCCGCGGGCGTGTAACGGTGCCATTTTGGCTCACGGCAGGCCTTGACCGCCGCTTCAACGATGTAGTCGGGGGTGGGGAAATCAGGCTCACCGGCCCCAAAGCCAATAACCGGGCGTCCGGCTGCAATCAGGGCTTTCGCCTTGGCGTCAACGGCCAACGTGGCGGACTCGGCAATAGCGCCGATTCGGGCCGAAATTCGATTGCCGGTTGACGGGGTGTGCGGGGCAGAGTCGTTAGCCATGAGGCAATGATGTCAGGAGATCTGAAAGTCAAGCAGACCCGCCCATGTGTGAGGAGTAGGGCATTGTCGTAGACTCTCCTCTCGCAGTAGGTGTGTGCGTAAGCATGCCTGCTAAAGGGTTGTAGCTCAACTGGTAGAGCACCGGTCTCCAAAACCGGGGGTTGGGGGTTCAAGTCCCTCCAGCCCTGCGAGTCGGTGAAAGCCGGCGCGAGTAACGAAGCACGAACAAGCAACACGTGAAGACAAGATCAGGATAATAAGAGTTCGAGCGGAGTAAACATGGTGGACACCGACGCTAAGCCCACGGGTGACAGCGGGGGCTCTGGCGCAGAAAAGAAGAATATCTTCTCTCGCCTAGCACTATTTATCCGTCAAGTTGTGGTTGAGCTACGAAAAGTAATCTGGCCCACCCGTAACGAGCTGGTCAACTACACGATCGTGGTTGTTTTCTTTGTCTTGGTCATGGCGGGAATCATCGCTTTATACGACCTTGTTTTCACGAGAGGAGTGCTATTTATTTTCGGTTAATCCGACTGTAAATAAGACTTCACTCAACGTCATAAGTTTTTAGTAGTAGTAGGTATTCAAAAGGAGCAGGGAACTCGTGTCTGAAGAGAATGTGTCCGACGTGAACGAATCGATCCCAGTGGATCCCTTCGCACCTGACGCGCCCACAACCGACGAAGTTGTTGAAGCCGTTGCCGAAGAAGTGGTTGCTGAGGTCGTCGCCGACGAAATTAGTCAAGACGAACTCGAAGCAGAGGCAGAAGCTGAAGTTGTCGCCGAAGCCGAAGAAATCGTGGCTGAAGCGGAGGCGGAAGAAGAACTCGACCCAATCGAAGAGTTCAAGATTCAGATGCGGGTTGCCCCAGGTGATTGGTACGTAATTCACAGTTATGCGGGCTACGAGAACAAAGTCAAGGGCAACTTGGAAGCACGAAGTCAAACTTTGAACATGGAAGACTACATTTTCCAGGTCGAAGTCCCCATGGAGGAAGTCACCGAGATCAAAAACGGAATGCGCAAGCAAATTCGGCGCAATAAGTTTCCAGGGTACGTCTTGGTTCGACTTGACCTAACGGACGAGTCATGGGGAGTTGTCCGTCACACCCCAGGAGTAACTGGGTTTGTTGGTCATGGGCACTCACCTTCACCGCTCTCCTTAGACGAAGTAATCGCGATTCTTGCCCCCGAACCAGAGAAGCAGGTCGCCGCGGCGGCCGGAGGCAAGGGCGGCGGAGCAACAGCCGCGGCCGCTCCAATCAGCGTTGATTTCAACGTTGGCGACTCGGTCACTGTGGTCGACGGTCCATTTGCAACATTGCATGCAATTATTTCTGAGATCAACCTCGAAGCCCAAAAGGTCACAGGTCTTGTCGAAATCTTTGGACGCGAAACCCCCGTTGAATTGGCTTTCAGTCAGATTGACGCGAACAACTAACAGCACTTAAACCCAAGAAGCAAGTTCCCACACACAAGAAGGAAACACAATGGCACCGAAGAAGAAAAAAGTCACCGGCTTAATCAAGCTTCAGATCCCAGCTGGCGCAGCCAACCCGGCCCCACCCGTTGGTCCCGCACTGGGTCAACATGGTGTGAACATCATGGACTTCTGCAAGGCCTACAACGCGGCAACTGAAGCTCAAAAGGGCAACATTGTTCCTGTTGAGATTACGGTCTACGAAGACCGCTCATTCGACTTTATTCTGAAAACCCCACCTGCATCCCGCATGATTCTCAAGGCCGCAGGCCTTGAAAAAGGGTCGGGAACACCGCAGTCGGTCAAGGCTGGGAGCATCAGCAAAGCTCAGGTTCGTGAGATCGCTGAAACCAAAATGCCAGATCTTAATGCCAACGACGTCGATGCCGCAATGAAAATCATTGAAGGTACCGCACGTCAAATGGGAATTACGGTTTCCGCATAATTACAACCCGCAAGACGTGGGAGAGCCAGCGCGGCTCGCACACCACAACCTGCACGCAGGAAATTCCTGCAGATGAATAAGGAGCAGATATGAAGCGCAGTAAGGCATACCAAGCAGCAGCTGAAAAAATCGACGCGGAGAACCTCTACGCACCGATTGAGGCAGCAAACCTTGTCAAAGAAGTAAGTGCAACAAAGTTTGATTCCTCCGTTGAGGTCTCCATGCGTTTGGGCGTTGACCCCCGCAAGGCCGATCAACTTGTTCGCGGAACCGTCAATCTTCCACACGGAACAGGTAAGACGGCTCGCGTCCTTGTGTTTGCAAACGGCGAGAAGGCTGACGAAGCCCGCGCCGCTGGCGCAGACTATGTCGGTTCCGATGACCTGATTGCCAAGGTTGCTGGTGGCTGGACTGATTTTGATTCAGCCGTGTGCACCCCTGACCTCATGGGCAAAGTAGGAACACTCGGTAAGGTCCTGGGTCCGCGTGGACTCATGCCTAACCCCAAGACCGGAACCGTCACCATGGACGTGGCGAAAGCTGTTGGCGACATCAAGGGTGGAAAGATTGAATTCCGCGTTGACAAGCACTCAAACCTTCAGTTTCCAATCGGCAAGGTGTCATTCACCCCTGAGCAGCTTGTAGAGAACTACGGAGCTGCACTCGACGAAATCCTTCGTTTGAAGCCCTCCTCGTCAAAGGGTCGTTACATCAAGAAGACCACTGTTTCCTCAACCATGGGACCTGGAATCCAGATTGATCCAACCCGGACTCGCTCACTGCTAACC
>DKME01000002.1 GCA_002469525.1 Actinobacteria bacterium UBA7422 | reverse complement strand
GGCCCCACGAAGGTCCGCGCCGGTTGCGCTCTCGGTCGCCGTGGTAAGCGAGGTTACGGAAGTGTGAACTATTTATCACGGATTTGCATTTCATCACCGCGGTTGGTATCAAACGACTAAGTTATCTGCGTTCAAGTTTCTTGACAGACAGGTATTTACGTGTTTGACGATCTGAAGGTGCACGTGCCCCCAAGTCTTGGTGGGGTTGTCGACGTCATCGCTGAGGCTAATATAGGAGATCACGTCGAACGGGCGTGGATCATGCCCAACGGAAGCGTCGAAGTCGCATTTTTTCTCGACGGAGCGAATGTCGAGGGCTTTTATATGGGCGATGATACTGCCTCAGAACGTGGGTCGAGGAGAAGCTTCTCGCTGCTGTTTGGAGCGCAGACAAAGCCACAAGTGGTCAAAGCACCGAAAACGCGCGTAGTTATTGTGATGATGGCGCCGATCGCGGCAAAGTTGCTGTTCGGAATCCCTGCCTTTGAGGTGCACAACCGGACTATCGAACCAACCATGATCCAAGGTGATCTTGCAATGATCGAAGACAAACTGAACTCGCTACCTTCATTCTCGGAACGTGCCCACTTTTTAGAAACCTACTTGCTTCAGCGTCTGCGTGCTCAATCAGACATTCCCCCGTTCGTGTCCTTCATGCGTCACGGGCAGCATGCATTGCAAGGGTCAGATCCCTTTTGGATGAGCAAAACTTTGATTGACAAGAGTGGCTACTCGTCGGTGCACATGAATCGTTTAGCGAAAATTTGGTTAGGGACCACGCTGGATCGCTACGAGGCACTCTTTCGTTTCAGGGAAGCCTTAGATCGCATTCAAGCACCAGAGGTCAACCTGGCCCAGGTAGCAGCGGAATGTGGGTATCACGACCAGGCGCACTTCACTCACAGTTTCAAGAAATACTCAGGGCTAACCCCGTCTGAATACCGAGCGGCGCCAAAGGTGGGTATCGACACTCTCTTCTTCGAGAAACCGCCGGCGTAATCCCCCCTGCCCTAGTGATCTAAGGAGGATCATTTCATACAAGACGCTCTGTAATCCAGTCCCTACGCTGAGCCAGATACAAAGGAAAACTGAGTTGCGTGACCCAAACACAGCGAAGGAGACATGAATGTCTGAGCTCAAGGACCTGATGACGAACGTATACGCCGAGATGTCAGCCACCGATGACGTCAACGCCATGGTGGACAAGTATTTCGCTGTCGATTTCGTCGAACACGACACGATTCCAGGAATTGAAGCAGAAGGGCGAGAACTGGCACGAATGATGTTCGGCATGATGAAAAGCGGCATTCCAGACATACGCGTCGAGATCGACTTGATGGTGGAAGAAGGCAGCAAGGTGGCCGCCTTCGGTGCTTTCGTCGGCACCTTCACAGGCGAAATGATGGGTATGACAGGGCAGGGGCAACAGGTGCGCATGCCTTTCGCTGACGTACTCGAATGGCGTAACGGCCAATTGGTCGCGCATTGGGGAGTCTCGGACATGTCCGCGTTGTTCGGCCCGACTTCCTAGGCCCCTCGACTACCTCCCGGAAAGGAACAAGGACATGTTCACACTGCTGGCTAGGCACAAGGTTGAAGATTTTGACAAGTGGATGGCTCTCTACGAGACACAGCGCGGAGAACTCGCAGCGCTCGGCGTCACCGGCGAAGCTGGCCTGCGTTCTGTTGTCGACGGCAACGATGTAGTTGTCTTGCATGAGTTCGAGACCCAAGATGCTGCCGAAGGCTTTCTGGCGATGGCGCAACAGGCAGACATGCAGGAAATGTTGAAAGCCGCCGGCATCGTCGGTCCTGTCACGTTCGAGATCTTCGCAAACTACTAACGAAGGAGAAGAGAGTGAAATTCCTTAATGTTCGTATCTGGTTGATCGTCTTTGGCATCTTCTTGCTCATCGGATCGCTCAGTGGAATCGGTTCGGTTGAGAGTGAAGCGTCCAAGCAATGGGATGGGGTTGACCTGACTGGACGAACCCTCGACATTGCCGCGTCAGTCGAAGTTGTGTGGGTGCTGAACGTAGCGTTGTGGGGCGCCGCCATCATCGTGATTTCCCTCTTGGTCAGTGGTCACAGTCTTGCGCGGGTCGGTGTCGTTGCCATCGTCACTGTGATACTCAGCCAATTAGTGGTGGCTGCCTACCTTGGCATTACCTACGACTACGGACAGAGCGCCGGCGGACCGCCATGGCAATTCTTCATCATCCTGGCATTGGCAATAGTCACGCTTGTTGCCTGCATCATGAATTGGAAGCAAAAGCCCGTCCGGTGGGATGCATCTGTATCTGACTAAGCACCTCCGTCCATATCCGCTATACGACAGCAAGGAAATGAAAAATGTCTGATCACAATAATTTCTGGGGCGCCATTCGGCAACGCGATGTCCTGGTTGGGTTTGGTTTCTTTGTTTTCGCGAATGTTCTGCTCTTGGGCATTGTTGCTCTCGCGAACGATGTTGTCGCGAGCGGTGGTTCGAGCGGGGTACAGGTCGCCTTCGCGATTGTCGTCGTGGGGGTCAACTTCATGTTGTGGCTGTGGAACGACTCGGGTATCAAGGATGTCCAGGCCAGTACGAAGGGAATTATGGTTGAGGATCGTGACCTTGCAATTAGTCAGAACTTCATCAACTCACCGTGGGTGATGTATCGAGTACTGGTCGCGATCATCACCGCGGCGGTTGCTGCAGGACTCTTGTTCGCTGTGTTCTCATAGGCAGCTCTCTCGCCAGGTCAAGAGTATGGCGGCCATCTACAGGCCGCCGGCAACTC
>DKME01000096.1 GCA_002469525.1 Actinobacteria bacterium UBA7422 | reverse complement strand
GGTTTGGGATGACGGTTTGTTCATAACGCGAGCCGGGTTAGCGGATGTGCCTATACATGTGAACGGAGAATTCTCGAGCGCCATTCCTGCGGGTTTTCAATCTCGGACACGGTTGGCAAATTTTCTGGAGATTCCCATACAACGTTAAAGTCCGAGATTCCCATCTCAGCTACACAGTTACTGACAAAAGCTTCACCTTTGCGGTACTGCAAGAGTTTTTCGTCCATGCCTAGCACTCTGGTAAGCAACTTTTTATTGGAATCCCGACGCACTTCAAATTTACTTCGAATCTCAGTGACACTGGGAACCAGATCAGGTCCACCTTGATCCATGACGAAATCAGCATGACCTTCGAGCAGGGTTAGTAGCGCGGTAATTTTCCGGTAGATGGCGACCTGCTCTTCGCTTTGCACCATCTCGATCAAACTCGCGCCGTCGTCACGGATCAGGGAGTTGATCACGTGAATAAATCTCCACGGATAGGCCCTGCCAGGCAAACCTTGAGCAGCAATCATTTCCTTAATCAGGTCAATAAAGTAGCCCTGCATCCACGAAACAGCCCCGAACTGAAGCCGGTGCGTTTCTTCATGCAGGCACACCCACAACTGGAAGTCACGTTCGTCAACATTGAGTGCCTGTGCAACCTGCGTGATGTTCGGCGCCACAAGCAGCAGCCGTCCAGGATTGGCGAGTGCCTCGTACTGACCCAATACTTTGCCCGAGGCCCAGCCCAAAGCCAGACCCGTTTGAATTGCGCCAGCTCGGTCGAAAAGCGGGCTTGAATCTTCGTCGTCTGCCATCGCGATTTCAGCGATCAACCCCAACGCGTTCATATTTGATTCAAT
This sequence comes from Actinobacteria bacterium UBA7422, assembly GCA_002469525.1. GTDB lineage: Bacteria > Actinomycetota > Actinomycetes > S36-B12 > S36-B12 > UBA4592. The sequence continues at coordinate 2,484 of DKME01000096.1, read as the reverse complement.
CCAACCGGCCCGGTCCACCACGACAGTTTCGTGGGTCACCGGTGCTTCAAGCTGTGACACCGCGGTGATTTCCCTCGTAGCAACCTGGGCGAGCTCACGAAGGGATACAACCGTCGCGGCTGCGTGATCCGCACTCACCATGGGCCCAGCCGGCATAGTCCGACGCGATGCCCTCCGAGTTAGTTCAGCATGAGGGATCGTGGTCACTGGCAACCACACTTGGCAAGTTTGGCGGCTAACAGGTCCATCGAGTCCCGAGCATTAGTGATCGAGCCCACCTTGTTTCCCATCATGACAAACACCAAGAGACGGCCACTCTTATCTAGCACCGTTCCCGCCAACGCTGAGACGCCTGTGAGTGATCCGGTCTTGGCGCGGACTACGCCGGCGCCAGCCTTGGTTTTTTTGGTGTCGAAGCGCGAATCCAAAGTTCCGGTTCGCCCGGCGACCGGGAGACCCGTGGCAATTGCCGCCCACTCCGGTTGATCACCGCGGACCATTTCCGTGAGGACGTCTGCGACGGTCTCACTCGTTACTTTGTTCTGCCGGGACAATCCGCTGCCGTCAAATATTGACAGGCCAACCGTTGACACACCGCTTTGAGACAGAATCAATTTCGTCGCGCGAGCACCACCTTCAAAACTTCCCTCGCCAACTGTCTTTTTACCAACAAGGTGAGACAGGATCTCGGCAACATCGTTGTCTGAATCACGCAACATTTCTTCAACGATCACACTCACCGGTTCAGAGGACACCGAAGCTAGACGCGAGGCACTGCTTGGAGCGATCCCTGACTTAACGCTGGTCACCTTAATGCCGAGTTTCTTCAATCTCTTGGCAAATAGTTGTCCCGCTTGTCGTGCTGGATCAGCAACGCGAGCAACCGAACCCGCCTGCACCCGGGCGCCACCAACACTGAGTGCGGAAACCGGTGCAGCAACGCCGACTTTCGGGAAACTCGATTTCCAGCCCGGTCCCAATGTTGGACCTGTGAACAGGGAGGCATCATAGAAAAGTTTTACGCTTGTCACGTTTCTGGATTTAAGTGAGCTTATTGTTTTTAGTGCCAAAGACTTGAGTGAATTAATGCCTTTTGCCTTGGTCATTAACGGGTCACCTCCGCCAATGAGATACAGGTCCGATCCATTGAGGGTGGTGCGAGTGGAGAGTCGGGAATTTGGACCTAATGAACTCAAGGTGGCGGCGGCGGTAAGGATTTTGGTAACCGAGGCAGGAATGCGAGCTTTATTAACTTGATCGCTGAACACCGGTTTTTCGGTAACCGGGTCGACCACAAGCATAGAAAATTTGCCCAGTGTTGGACTCTGTGTAAGTCTGCCCACAGAACGATCTAGTCCAGTGATACTCGGAACCAGCGCTGTACTGCTCAAAGGGCGATACACACTGGGTACCGGTCCGCTAGGCGGAGCAGCTAAGACTTGAAGCGGAACTGCCAGAAGTCCTAAGGCCAAAGAAAATGTGCCTACGGCAATGCCAACGCGCTTAGCCATTTGGGTCCCATTGATGTGCATCACTCCTACTGTAAGTCACCACCACAGCATTAATCGGCAGCGCCCGGCTACTGTGCGTCCATGGATCCACTCGTATTTGACGTGACAATTGAAATTCCCGGTGGAAGCCGCAATAAGTATGAGGTCGACCACGATAGCGGCCGAATCCGCCTTGATCGGATGCTTTTCACGTCAACCCGCTATCCGCACGACTACGGATTCATAGACGACACTCTTGGCCTCGACGGTGACCCACTAGACGCCCTTGTCCTCGTTCAGGAGCCAACATTCCCCGGTGTCGTGATTTCGTGCCGCACGGTAGGTATGTTTCGTATGACCGACGAAGCTGGCGGGGACGACAAACTACTCTGCGTGCCGGCCGGGGACCCTCGCATGGAGCACCTACGTGATATTCACCATGTTGCCGAGTTTGATCGCCTTGAGATCCAGCATTTCTTTGAGGTCTACAAGGATCTTGAGCCGGGCAAGTCCGTTGAAGGCGCCACCTGGACCGGCCGCAAGGAAGCAGAGGACGAAATTCACCGCTCATGGGAGCGCGCCAAAACCCCATAGGGAAATTGCCCTAAGGCAAGGACCTTCGGCCCTAAAATAACGGCCGCTTGGCGCTGATCCTGTTCGCATTTCCGAGCTAACTTGGAGTTATGAAAAAACTCTTAGTTCTCGGTGGGGGAACAGCCGGCACAATGTCGGCAAATCGATTGGCCAACCAACTCAAAGACTGGAATGTCACGGTTATTGACCGCGATGACAATCACAGGTACCAACCGGGGTTTTTATTTATGCCCTTCGGGACCTACTCCCCCGATCAGGTGACCCGCTCGCGTAGGGAGACCCTTAATAAGAAGGTAGATCTGGTTCTTGGCGAGATTGATCGGATTGATGGAGAGGCGAATAAGGTCGTCCTTGAAAACGGAACCGAATTCGCATACGACTACTTGATCATTGCGACCGG
>DKME01000084.1:1784-7026 GCA_002469525.1 Actinobacteria bacterium UBA7422 | reverse complement strand
TCAGCGACCAAATATCGTGATGGTTCAAGCTCGCGCTCTTCACGGATACGGTAACCCAGTCCGGTGGGGTGTGGGGTTCGCCGATTTCACCCACGCTTAGCGCATCGAGCGGGTTTTCCGGATTAATCGAATTCGCAAATGCCGCAATCATGGATCCCCTTTAGGCTGCTTGCTCCAACTTGAACACCCAGATGCCCCGTGCACCAACGCCGGTGCTCGCCACTATCTGCAGCAAAATTCCTTCGGCTGGAATCTCTTGGGTCTCTGGGAAAGTAAAGCGGTAGTAGAAGCTCTGGATCGGGCTAGTTGTCATTCGCTGGTTGCCGAGCACTACGTACCAGCCTGTTTCTGCCACGGCGGGATCCACGCTGATTCCGACAGTTTCGCCGGGGACCACCGAAACAACCGAGACGGCGTCACCTTCCGCCGCCTGCGCGATCAAATCCTGAGCGCAGTCACCCGCTCCCAGTTCATCGGTATCGAATGCCCAGCAGGTGGCTTGACGGTTTTCGCTACTGGTTCCAGAAAAAACCGTAGCCCCGGGAAGTGGCTTGGTGCAACCTGTGAGAACGAACAGAGCAGAAACTGCAACGGCCAGGAGGGCGGTGCCTTGAGAGACCGAGCGGCGAGGAAACTGTGAAGTCATGGCAGTGACATTACCCGCTGTTCCATGCATCGCGCCTCATGGGAGAGACTTGGCTCGTGAGCACGCCACTTTCAGATCGAGCATTGCAGGCGCAGGTCCCGGGCCTCAAAGACGAAGCGACCCTTGCTAAGGCAATTGAGTTGGCACATGAAGCTGCAATTCTTGAGGCCGGCAATTCAACTTTTATTGGTGAGCACGTGGGAATGGTCATGGAAGCGAAGAATCTGGCGACCCATATCTTCATGTGTACCAACAAGGCTTACCTCGGTTGGCAGTGGGCCGTTACGTTGGCGACAACCCCTAAAAGCAAGTCAACGGTCACTGTCACGGACGTCGTACTGCTGCCAGGCCCGGATTCACTTCTGGCGCCACCGTGGGTCCCTTGGAGCGAGCGGCTGCAGCCGGGTGACCTCAGCGCGGGTGACGTCTTACCCGTGAACGCAAACGACGAAAGACTAACCGCAGGATTCGCCGAATTTTTCGGAACTGATGTCAACGAGGACTTTGAGTACGTTGAGGAATATCGCGGCATTATGTCCGGTTGGGAATTAGGGCTTGGGCGTGCGCGGGTGCTCTCCGTAGTTGGTCGTGAGCAAGCAGGGGATCGATGGAACTCAAGCGAGTTTGGTCCCAAGACAGAAATGGCGCGTCTAGCTCCAGCGACCTGCAGCAGTTGTGGCTTCCAAAACTCACTGGCCGGTCCACTCGGACAATCTTTTGCGGTCTGCACAAATGCGCTGTCCCCGGCAGACGGTCGCGTTGTTGCGTTGAGTTACGGGTGTGGTGCTCACTCAGGAACCGTTGACCCCGGTTTTACGCCCGTTGAGCGCGCAGGTTCGGCAAGTCTTGATTTAGAGTGACATTAATTAAGATTTAGTTTGCGTGCACGTCTATGCAGGAAAACCAAACCAAGTAGGCCACTTGCGCTGGCGATAATGCCGGCGCCGAACCACCACACCGGGGAACCCCCCGCGCTACTCGGAGTGAGCGGACCGACAAACCCGGCCACCACAGTTGCCAGAATTGCGATTGCGGTTCCAATTCGAACCGGGAGAATCGCGTTCGAGTCCGAGGGTGAGTGCACAGCGGTCATAACGCAAGGTTACCGGTAGCTCAAGTGAGTGGGCCGAATCAATTGGGATTGATTGCTTTAGGGTGGTGGTATGACTCCAGGATTTCGCAGAGCCGTGACCATTGTGGTTTTGGTTGCACTCATTGGTAGTGTTTTTGTTGCTGCAATTGGGTCCCTCTGATTCTCAAGAGTCTTGGTGCGGTGGTTGCTGGAGCATTATTGTTTTCGCTTCCGGTACCACTTGTGGTTGCGGCATCGCCTGACGTTATGTGCGAATTCACTGACACCAGGTTGAATGAAATCAGTGGGATGGCACCGTCACAGGTCCACCCAGGTGTTATGTGGGTTCACAACGATTCAGGTGACGAGGCGAGACTTTACGCACTGCGACTTTCCGACTGTGCAGTTGTTGGCGAGTTGACATTGCGAGATGTTTCTGCGCGCGATTTTGAGGGACTCGCTTCTGGAGTCGACGCTCAAGGTCGTCCGGTGTTGTGGGTGGGTGACATTGGCGACAATGTGGACTCATGGAGTGATGTGTCAATTTACCGGATCCGTGAACCAAGGAATTTGGGAAATAGAAGTGCACAAGTTCAGAGATACAGATTTACCTATGAAGACCGGCCGCATAACGCCGAAACAATTTTGGCTGATCCCAATTCCCAGCAGCTCTGGATAGTCACCAAGCAAATGGCCAGTGGATCGGTCTATAAACTTCCTAAGAAATTGAAAAAGGGCGAAGTAAATATTGCCAAAAAAGTTGGCCCTGCGAGTGGACTGATCACAGACGGCGCGGTCAAGCCCGACGGATCAGGATTCGTTCTGCGTGACTACTTTGATGCGCAGTTTTACGCGGGGTTGCCAACAGGTGAACTCGCCGAAGAGATACAACTACCCGCTCAAGCTCAAGGTGAAGCAATTGCCTGGCTGCCAGGAGAAGACGCGCTCTTAATTGCCAGTGAAGGGGATAACAGGCTGCTGCGAGTTGAAGCTCCCGGGATCCCGGTGGCAGCAGAAAATCAAGGTGGGATAAGTGGCACGAGTGAAGGAAGCGTGAATTCAGCACCGGAAATCGTGGTGGCTGAACGGGGCCCAAACTATACGGTGCTTGTTGGAGTGGTCGTATCGGTAATCGTGTTGGTGACCGGTTTGATCCGCATAAGGAAAAAGCCTGCGAGTAAAGCGACCGGGAGCACCAAGAACGCTGTGTGAACTCCGACTGAATCGGCGAGGGCGCCAAGAACAAAGGGTCCGATCCCACCTGCAGTCCCTCCTGTCACAGCGGACAAAGCAGATGCGCGATCGCTCTGGCCGTCAGAAGCCAAGACGACCCGACTGATTCCAAGTGGCCAGAACAATGCCGCACCGACACCGCTAATAACGAGTCCAAGAAGAATGATCGCAGCTATTGGGGTGCTCCAGACCACGATCCAGCCAGCGAGTGAAATAAGGATCGCGTAGGTCAAAATTCGATCAACCGGGAAGTACTCTGCAAGGCGAGAACCAAATACCCTTCCAATAAAGATTCCTCCGGTAAGAGCGGCGACCGAGGCGGCTGCGGCACCGGCTTCGAATCCAGCGCGCTCGCGAAGCAGGTCGGCGCTCCATAGAGTCAGGGTGAATTCGGTCGTGAGCAGTAGGAATAGGGTGGCAAGTGCCCACCAGAATTTGCGCGGGAAGGGCACTCGATTCGCCTCGCGTACTTGTTCGTCCATGGGAACACGGAAAACATGCGGGCTCTTCCGCATAAGTAACAGGCTGACAACAAACCCTGCGAACAGAATCCAAATCCCGGCGCGCCAGCCTAGGAATATTATGGAACCAATCCCAATCGCCAGCGGTGCAAGAAAGCCGCCAAGTGCGGCAACGGCATTTGCTTCAGTAACTGCGGCAGGGCCCGCCTGTTTTTGGTAATCAAAGAGGAATGCGCTGGCCCCAACAATGATTGAAGTGCCAAAAACAGATGCGACGAATGCGCCGATTAATGTGACGGTAGTGCCACCTGGAATCGTGTAAATCAGGATTCCGATTGTCGCACCAAACACGGCGATGTATAGAAACTTTCCGCGACCTAGGGCCAGGATCAGTCGAGCAGCGATAAGTCCCGCAACGATTCCACCAATTGAGAAAGCGACCGCATGCAGGCTAGCTACCGTCCGGGAGGTTCCTTGTTCGTCTCGAATCAAAGCTTGTGTTGCGCTCAGCCCATAAATGAACCAGGCATAAGAAGTGATGAGTAGGTAACCCGCCCACGTGGGACTGTCACGTTTGGGCCGAGCTGGAGTAACTTTGCTCGGGGCATCCTCGCTCACGTAAGTTGCGCAATAACATAATCAATTGATGCCAGAAGTGCTCGCACATCTGCTGGATCAACTGCAGGAAACACGGCAATGCGGAGTTGGTTGCGTCCGAGTTTGCGGTAGGGCTCGGTGTCAAGAATTCCATTGGCGCGCAGGGCTTTTGTGATCAAGGTTGCATCAATCGAGTCGTCAACGTCGATCGTGGCAACCACGCCAGAACGCAACGCGGGGTCGCTCACGAACGGACTAAGCACTTCACTGGCTTGGGCCCAGTCGTAGATCATGTTTGACGACTCTGCGGTTCGCGCAGTGGTCCAAGCCATGCCGCCATTTGTGTTAAACCAGTCAACCTGCTCGGCCATCATGTAAATGGTTGCCAGCGCTGGGGTGTTATACGTCTGCTGGAGCCGTGAGTTGTCAATTGCGGTAACAAGGTCAAGGAAGTCAGGGATCCAGCGACCGGACTCCTTGATTTTGGTGGCGCGTTCAATCGCAGCAGGTGACATGAGTGCTAGCCACAAACCACCGTCAGAACCAAAACTTTTTTGCGGTGCGAAGTAGTAGGTATCAAATTCTTTGGCATCAACTGCAAGACCGCCAGCCCCTGAAGTTGCATCGATAATCATGAGTGAATCCGAATCGGCTCCGATTACGCGCTTGGGGGTGAACGCAACTCCGGTTGAGGTTTCATTGTGCGGGGTGCAATACGCGTCGATCCCTGCGACGGCTTGAAATACCGGAGCGCTACCTGGATCTGATGTCCGAATATCTTGCTCACCGAGGTGCGGCGCCTTCTGCGACCCGGATGCGAACTTCGCACCGAATTCACCAAAGGTCAGGAACTGAGCACGGTCGCGGATCAAACCGAATGAAGCGATATCCCAGAACGCGGTCGAGCCACCGTTGCCCAAAATTACTTCGTAGCCTTCGGGTAGTTCGAACAGATTTGCTAGGCCCTCGCGCAGTCGCTTGACTTCATTACGAACGGTTGACTGGCGGTGTGAAGTACCCAAATACGACTGCCACACGCGAGCAAGGGCATCGGTTTGTTCTTGGCGCACCTTCGAGGGACCGCTACCGAACCGCCCGTCCACAGGAAGAAGTTCGGTTGGGATCACGATTTCGCTCACGTTTTGCTCCTTGAGGTGGGTTTGGGTGATGCCGGGGGTGGATCTGAAAGATAGGGCAAGTTTATTGCGGGCAGGTAACGGCGGGCGCGTTGGT
>DKME01000084.1:0-1673 GCA_002469525.1 Actinobacteria bacterium UBA7422 | reverse complement strand
ATCGCATAGTTGATGCGAATCAAAAAATTTGTCTTGAAAAATTCGTTTAAAATTGTGGTTCACAGGCAGACATGGTGGGATCAGGGCATGGAAAGAGACTCTCAGACCCCCGTTCGTGACCTTAGGATTTCCTATGACCTCGGGGTGCTGACCGCGGATATGTTGGCGGCCGACCCGATTGAGCAGTTTGGTGACTGGTTTGCCCAGACGTTGGAGTCGCAAATTCTTGAGCCCAACGCAATGGTGGTGAGCACCGTGGGGGTGGATTCACAAGGCAATGTGCGTCCCGCGTCTCGGACGGTCTTGCTCAAAGACTTCTCGCAGGCGGGTTTTAGTTTTTTCACCAACTTGGAGTCCGCAAAGAGTGCCGATATCGCGGCGAATCCCAACGTCACACTACTTTTTCCCTGGTATGAATTGCACCGGCAAGTAATTATTTCTGGGCGCGCCGAGTTGGTTCCGCGGGACCAGGTGGCCGACTATTTCGCAAGTAGGCCCAGGCAATCCCAAATGGGTGCTTGGGCTAGCCGGCAGTCGACCCGATTGGAAAATAGGGAGACCCTCGACGCACAATTCGCGGAATGTGAGTTGCGGTTTGCTGCGGTCCCAGTGATACCAGTTCCCGAGTTTTGGGGTGGGTGGCAGGTTTCCCCCCACCGGATCGAGTTTTGGCAAGGGCGCGAGTCGCGGCTTCACGACAGGTTCGTATATGAATTGCAACAGGATTCAACCTGGCAGCACGAAAGATTGAGTCCGTAGCGACGCAGGTGTGAAGCCAGGCGTAAGTTCCGTTCGTGGCAAAAATTTTCGCCGACCTCACCCCGCTGAAAGTCAGCGCACCGTATCGCCGCATTTGGCTTGCGCTCGGGGTCAGCAATATCGGTCAGCAGATGGCCAGTGTTGCTGTTGGTTTGCAAATCTGGGAAATCACAAACTCTTCCCTGATGGTGGGGTTGGTCGGACTGGCGCAATTGATCCCGCTGGTGGGCTTCGGGCTGTATGGAGGTTCACTCTCAGACACTTTTGATCGGCGAACTGTTGGTTTGATCACGGCGGTCGGCATGTGGTTGACATCGTTAATGCTCTTAACCCAAGCGTTCCTTGATTTCGAGTCCGTTGGTTTCCTCTATGTGGTGGTTGCGATCCAGTCGGCATTTTTTGCCGTGGGGAACCCCGCGCGTCACGCGATCATTCCTCGGATCGTGCCCGTGGAATTGTTGCCCGCAGCAAACGCTTTGGGGATCATCACGTGGAACTTGGGGTTCACCCTGGGACCCTTGATCGGTGGATTTCTCGTCGCGGCAACCGGTGCGATCACCGCTCCATACCTACTTGACGTGGTTGCATTCGGCGCCGTGATTTACGCGATGTATCGGCTTCCCAAACTTCCATCCACCCAGTCGGGCGATGCGAGTCGTGGTTGGAAGTCGGTCAAAGAAGGCTTCGAGTTCATGCGGGGAAAGATCAACCTGCAGATGACCTTTTATCAGGATCTAATCGCGATGGTGTTCGGTATGCCGCGGGCGCTGTTTCCAGCAATCGCTGCGCTGTGGTTTGGTGGGAGCACACAAGAGATTGCGTTCACTCTGGGATTGTTGGCAGCAGCTCCCGCGCTCGGTGGCTTGGTCTCTGGGATTTTCTCTGGACCACTTGGGGCAATTCGATGGCAAGGC
>DKME01000042.1:22310-47814 GCA_002469525.1 Actinobacteria bacterium UBA7422 | reverse complement strand
GCCTGGGTCATCGCCTGTTGCTGTTATGATCAGCGTGACACGTGGGCGCTCAAGCCCGGTTAGTCCGAGTGCTCGCTTGATCAGACCACCCGGACGTGCACCGCCTGAATCGGTTCGGGGTAGAAATCCACCACTGGTTGCCAAAATTTTTCTATTCATAAATTTCCCGTTAACTATTGGGCGACTGCGAGATAATTGTGGTCAACATGTCAACAGCGGAAGGAACGAGTGAGCGATCCATGCGACCTTCAATAACGAGTGTTGCGATTCCGTGTACGGCCGCGATCAATACTGTCTCAAGTAGGTGACCATCTTCCGCTGCGAAACCGTAGTCGGCTTGCAGGTCGCCAAGGACTGAGACAACCGACGCTTCAATGTATTCCGGGCGAGTTGGTGAGATTTGACCATTGAACATAACCTGGAATAGGTAAGGGTGGTCGACGGCAAAAGAGATATAGGAATTTGCGGAGTGCCGCATGAGTTCAAGCGGACCCGTGGGTACGGAGTCAACATTTACTTGACACAAGATGAAGTCATCGAGTTGGGCGAATCCACGGGAACTCACGGCTTCCATGAGTTCGTCTTTGTCAGCAAAGTGGTGGTACGCGGCACTTGGGCTCACCCCGACCGCTGCAGCTACCGCGCGCAAGGAAACGTGATCGGCGCCAACGGCATCAACGCTTGCAACTGCTTGTTCAATGAGAGCTTCACGTAGGTCACCATGGTGATACGCGCGTTTTGGGCTCTCGGACACGGCCCCACTCTAGTGAATGCCAAAAATGCGAGAAAATCTGCAAAGTGGCTACGTTTGTATTCCCGAGACAGGCACTGCGGCACAGGAATCTTGATTAATCAACCGAACATTGAGCGCCCACAGCATGAACAGGAGCGAGATGACTGCGAGAAACGGCTGAATGGGGGCGAACCAGGAAATCGCTCCACTTGAGCCAAGGGCGAGCAGCACTAACTTGTTGCACACCGGACAACCGACGGCGAAAAAGGAAATCAATCCGCCAAGGGTGCCAAGGCGCAGGGACTTGTCGGTACTTTTAACCGGAACCTCGGGGTCTGTGACCGATTCGCGGACGTAGGTTGCAATGAGTAATCCGCCAAGAATTGCGCTGAAAACGACCGTGGGGTAGGACCACCAAGTTGTTTCAATTGCGCGGCCAAAGATTGGGTTGGGGATCACAGCGGTGGGAAGAGCGATTAAAAACCCGATTCCTAGCCCTGAAAGGATCGCCGCGTACCAGCGCCGGGGCGACCATTGAGACATCGCGTTTCGCCACAGCGCAGGGCTGAGTTTAAGACTGGATAGCGAGAACATTCCAGCAGATTACCCCATGACATCTCCAGAATAATTAATACCCATGGGGGTATAAGGTTGTGGTATGGAGTCAGCATGAATATGCCCGCGCTACACGCGCAGCCCGCCTGGTTTGGCACCGTCATGGGGACCGGTGCGACTTCGACATTGCTATTTATTGCCTACCACCAACTCGAATGGCAACCACTTCTCTGGATTTCCATTGGCCTGCTTTGGGCAGCAACACTCCTAGCCTTTGCGCTCTGGCCAAAGTACTTTAGGCGTTTGTCGCAGCGCAGTGCACTGGCAGACGAAATCGCTGACCCAGCGCACGGTGCCATGCTCGCTACTTTCCCAGCGGGGGTACTCGTACTAGCAAATGCCTGGGGCAATGCGGGGCAAGTGAGTATTCCGAGCAATATTGCATTGATAATCGGTGGGGTTCTGGCAGTAATTGGTGCAGTGATCGCACTTGGCTATTCCGCACTGTGGGCATCGGTGATCAGTCGAGTGGAAGTCCCACTTGCGAAAATTAATGGTGGCTGGTTGATCCCTGTGATCATGAACCTCCTCGTACCACTTGCGCTGCTCCCGCTCATTGCCGAACTACCAGATCAAGCCCGCATGCTTATCGCGGTCGGATTCATGTTTATGGGGATCGGAGTGCTGCTTTTCGTTGCAGTATTCACGCTGCTCATCGTGCGAATTGCAACCCAAGGTTCACTTCCGGGCCCACTTGTACCTTCGCTGTGGATCCCGCTTGCTCCGGCAGGGGTTTTTGGAATTGCAATAGTCCGACTATTCCAAGAAGGTGCGGTGGTTGGCCTTTTTAGCGATGAACTCGTTGTGATTGCCGAAGTCGTGGCACTGATGGCAATTGGATTTGGACTTTGGTGGGCAATTTTCGCTGCGATCGATCTACACCGAGCCCGAAAAGTAGGAGGAATCCCGTTTCACCTGGGGTGGTGGGGCATGGTCTTCCCAGTCGTGGCACTTGCTACTTCGATCACCCTCATGGACCAAATTTTTGAATTTCCAACATTGATCGCAATCGTCGCTGTTTCGGTGGGGTTTGGCGTATGGTTATTTGTCTCGGTGAAGACCTTGGCTGCGGTCGCTGCGGAGCGTAAGCGTGCTGCTTCAAGGCACTAACATGTTCTAAGGTGCCTGCTGGCAGGAAGACTGACGGCGCACCACGCCCTTTGTGGCACGTTGTTTAAGGACCCTAATTCATGCCGAACGCACACACCGTGAAATCTCATTCGGATCCAGCCCGCATGCATACCCCTGACCAGGCCCTTGTTGATCTGGTGTTGGCCTATGTCACAGAGCGGTTGGCGCTTGAAGAAACGCCGATCGACGGATTCGGTGACCGTGTGGAAATGCAGGAAGCGCTTGAAGGTTTAATCAGCAATGAACCAAAGGACCCGGCAGAGGTGCTCGGGATCTACGAGAAATACCTCTCAGAAACCGTGCTCTCGGCGGACAGTCCGCGCTTCTTTGGGTTTATTCCTGCCGCACCAACGAAGGCCTCACTTCTTTTTGACATGGTGGTTTCAGCTGCTTCACTGCAAGGCTGCTCGTGGCTGGAAGCTGCTGGCGCGGTCATGGCGGAAAACCAAGCGCTGCGAACAATGGCTGACATTGCGGGAATGCCACAAAGCGCAGGCGGCACTTTTGTGTCCGGTGGCAGCGCAGGAAATCTTTCCGCACTAGTTGTTGCGCGTGACACCGCGCGTGCACAGCGAAAAGCACATGGTCAACCGTTGTACCCACTTCAGGTGGTTGTCAGTGACCAAGCGCACTCTTCGATTCAGAACGCACTCAATATTGTTGACATGGGTGCGATCGTTGTCCCCACTGCAGACGGACGCATGACTCGCAACGATCTTGAGTTGGGATTGGTAGGCCAAGACCTCTCCAACGTTGTCGCGATTATTGCAACGGCTGGAACTACGAACGCTGGGATTATTGACCAACTTGACGCTGCGGCAGACGTTGCGGAAAAGAACGGTTGGTGGTTCCATGTTGACGGCGCTTACGGTGGCGCGGGAATGTTGGACCCGGAAAAGCGCGCCATGTACCAAGGGATTGAACGCGTTGATTCACTCGTGATGGACCCACACAAGTGGTGGTTTGCACCATTTGATTCCGCCGCGCTCCTCTATCGGGATCCGCACCTTGCTAAGGGTGTTCACACCCAGGACGCGTCCTATCTTGACGTGATCCATACCAGCGACCTCACTGAATTCAACCCGAGTGACTTGGCCTACCACTTAACAAGGCGGGCTCGCGGCATGGCTTTGTGGTTTTCCCTCGCCGTTAACGGTCTTGACGCCTACCGCGACGCAGTAGTTGCTGGAAATCAAATGGCGCGGTACGCCGCTGAACAGATTAAGTCCAATCCGAATCTTGAATTGATCCACGAACCCGACCTGTCGGTCGTGCTGTTCCGCCGTCAAGGCTGGACCGCCAAGAACTACGACAAGTGGTCAACCGACCTACTCGACCAGCAGGTTGCCTTCGTGACTTCTACGTCGTGGCGCGGTGAGACAGTTGGTCGATTGGTGTTCTTGCACCCCGGAACTACGAGCACCATGGTCGACGAAGTACTCGCCGAATTAAATTAGCTGTCACGGAGTTTCAGTTTTTCCAGGCCCTTCCACGAAAGCGGAAGCAGACCTGCGGCTAGTGCAATTTTGAGGGCATCGCCAATTAAAAACGGGACCACACCCAAACTCAGGGCGGTTGCCCAACTTTCATCAATTGCGAACTTGAGCCAGGTGACTCCAACCGCGTAAATCGCGAGGTTGCCAATCACCATGAGCCCGGCGCTGCGGATTGCCGTTGTTGATGCGCCACGCTCAGCCAGCCGACCAACAATGAACGCCGCGAGAATGAATCCAAGAATGTAACCAAAACTCGCCTTGGAGAAACCGGAAGTTCCTTCAGAGAACCAGGGGAAACCAACCATTCCCACTGCCAGGTAGACGACCATGGAGAGAGCACCGCGAAGGGAACCAAGGGCAGCGCCAACCAACAGAACGGCAAACGTTTGAAGGGTCAGGGGAACTGGAGTGAACGGCAATGGAATTGCGATCTGAGCCGCAACACCAACGAAGGTGGCGCCACCCAAAACGAGGGCAATCTGGGCGAGCGCTGTGCGCGCAGCGTAGTCTGCAAGGACGCGTGGCGCCGGGGTTGCAATTGCCATGGGGATACTGTCCTTCGTTTGGGGAATTCTGGTTGGGGAATTCGTGAGGGCTTCGCCTCGTTTATCGAGTCAAATCCTACTGCCACCCCGAATTTAATTTGCCGTTCCCACCCCAAAATTTGACTTTTTGAGCATGTTTGGGGTTACAGTTGTATTAGTTGGGCAAGCAAGCGCACTGATCACCGGACACGTTGATCTATTTGTGAAATCGCTGGGGAAGGCGTCATTCACATATAGGAGGTCAACATGTCAGCAGTGAGTTATTCGCAGGCTGGATCCCAAGCGGGTCACAGCCAAGGCGTGATCTTTATTCATGCTTGCCCGAATGCCTTAGCCCCGCATCTTGAATGGGCAATCACCAAAGTCCTAAGCACCGAGGTACCTATGTCCTGGGCTCCCCAACCCGTTGCCCCTGGTCAACTCCGTAGTCAAATAATTTGGTCGGGAAAACAAGGCATGGGCGCTCGAATCGCCAGTGCACTACTCGCCTTTGGGCAGGTGCGTTATGAAGTCACCGAAGACCCTAGCCCGGGCCACGAAGGCGAACGATTTGCCGCGACCCCAGACCTTGGTCTATTTCGAGCAACAATCGGAACCCACGGAGACGTCATGGTGCATGAAGAACGACTTCGTAGCCTTCTGGTGCAGTCAACGGCAACGGGTGAATCGGTGACCGCTGATATTAAGAGACTGATTGGTCAGCCATGGGATGAAGAACTCGAAGCATTTCGGGTTGCCCAAGACGACTCCAAGATCAGGGTTCTTCACAACGTTTCTTGATTCGACAGGTCGGTTACCCATGCTTCGTGGTCACCGTCAGTCCAAGTTTCACCCCAAAATCCACGGTGAACCCGGATGAGTCGGACAAAACCACGGCAATATTCCCGTTTTTCTTCCGGGTTTCCCAGGAACTGGGAAACCCGGAAGAAAGACGTTACAGGGGGATATTGCCGTGGTTGCCGCGGGCACCGGGGGTTTCTAGGAGTACTTCGGCTACTGCACGGCGGGTGAGTTTGGGGTCAACGACAGAGTCGACGACCCCCAGGTCTACAGCTCGCTTGATCCCACCGGAAATCACTTCGTGTTCTGCTGCGAGTTCAAGTTCGACCTGTTCGCGGCTTTCTTCGGGGACGTCGGCGAGGCGACGACGGTGCAGGATTCGGATCGCCGCAACGCTGCCCATTACTGCGACTTCGGCGTTGGGCCAGGCGAAGACTTTTGTGGCACCAAGGGATGCCGAGTTCATGGCAACAAATGCGCCACCGTAAGCCTTGCGGGTGACAACGGTGACCCTCGGAGTCACACACTCGGCAAATGCGTGCAGAAGTTTGGCGCCGCGACGGACAACGCCTTCCCACTCTTGGCCAAGGCCTGGGAGGTAACCCGGGACGTCAACGAGAACAACGAGGGGGACACCGAATGCGTCGCACATGCGAACAAATCGTGATGCCTTTTCTGCACTGGAAGAATCAAGGCAACCGCCAAGGCGCAGTGGGTTGTTAGCGACGACACCGATTGTGCGACCACCGAGTCGACCAAGACCAACGACAATGTTGGGCGACCACTTCGCGTGAAGTTCAACAAAAGTGTCGGTATCAACGAAACCTTCTACGATCGGGTGCACGTCGTATGCGCGACGTGAAGACTCGGGTAAGAGTGCTCCAAGGTCGCGGTCGGCAATACTGCCCAGATCAAGGGAACCCTGGTGGCCAAGGAGTTTCACCAATTTGATTCCGTTGTCGATCGCTTCTTCTTCACTGTCAGTGGTGATATGAACAACTCCACTGCGACGACCGTGTGGCTCTGGCCCACCAAGGCGATCCATATCGACGTCTTCACCTGTGACCGAGCGAACCACTTCAGGTCCGGTGACAAAGATTCTCCCAGCAGGACCAAGAACAACAATGTCCGTTAGCGCTGGGCCGTAGGCCGCGCCGCCTGCTGCAGGTCCAAGGACCACAGAGATTTGGGGAACTTTGCCGCTTGCGCGGGTCATGGAGAGAAATACTCGACCCACAGCGTCAAGGCTTGCAACGCCTTCCCGTAGACGGGCTCCGCCTGAATGCCAGATTCCAACGACGGGTGCTGAGTCAGCCAGAGCGCGGTCGTAGGCCGTGACTATTGCCCGGCATCCAACCGAACCCATTGCGCCACCCTGCACCGTTGGGTCGGTGCAGAAAGCGACACAGTGAACTCCACCAGCGGTTCCCACGGCAGCGAGAACACCGCTGTCGTCGATCGGGGTGATTGCCGTGAACTCGCCATTGTCGAAAAACTTTGCCAGCCGCACCAGTGGTGAGCGCGGATCGAGTTCAACCTCGGTTGCGGTCATGTCAGACACTCCTGAAGATTACGGCGACGTCGTGGCCACCAAAGCCGAATGAGTTATTAAGGACTGCAATGTCACCCTGGGGTAGTTCGACAGGACCGTTGTTACCCACGTTGAGGGTGACTTCAGGGTCAAGGTTGTCCAGATTCGCGGTGGGTGGGGCTTTGCGATCCCGGATCGCCAAGATGCTGTAAATCGACTCGATTGCACCGGCGCCACCAAGAAGGTGCCCCGTCATTGATTTTGTACCAGCAACATAGATGTTGTCGGTCGCGCTTCCCAACGCTCGGCGGATTGCAGTGCCTTCTGCGATGTCTCCTTGTGGTGTTGACGTTGCATGCGCATTGATGTGAACTAGGTCTGCAGGTGTGAGGCTTGCTTCTTCGAGTGCACATGTGATCGCACGTGCGGCGCCGGCGCCTTCTGGGTCAGGTTGGGCAATGTGATGGCCGTCACTCGTTAGGCCCGCACCGGCGTAGCGGCCAAGAATCTTGGCGCCACGTGCGATTGCGTGTTCTTCGGATTCCAGGATCACAATGCCGGCGCCTTCGCCCATGACGAACCCGTCACGATCAATGTCGTAGGGCCGCGAAGCTGCCTGCGGGTCGTCGTTTCTGGTGGAGAGTGCCCGCATTGCTGCGAAACCCGCCATGGTGATCGGGTGAATAGCAGCTTCGGCGCCGCCGGCAATCACGACGTCAGCTCTGCCGGTTTGAATCATGCGGGCGGCATAGGAAATAGCTTCTGCCCCAGAGGAGCAAGCGCTGACGGGAGTGTGAACTCCGGCACGGGCGCCAAATTCAAGACCAACGATCGCGGCAGGGCCATTGGGCATGATCATGGTGACCATGTGAGGGGAGATTCGGGAGGGGCCACGATCGAGCAAAATGTCGTAGGAGGCCAGCAGTGAGGTGATTCCACCAATTCCCGTGGCGATAACAGTGCCGAGGCGTTCCACGTCAACATCGGGTGATCCGGCATTTTCCCAGGCTTCACGCGCTGCAATCAGTGCTGCCTGCTGCGAACGGTCCATGCGGCGGGTTTCGTGTTTTTCAAGAATTGATAGCGGGTCAACGGTCATGATCCCGGCGATTTTTGCCGTGTGATCTTCAACCCAGGGCTCGTCAATCAGGCTGATGCCAGATTGCCCAGCGAGGATTGCTTCCCAGTTTGATTCGACGTCGCCACCAACGGGGGTGGTCATGCCCATTCCGGTAACTACAACTGCGCGGGACATGTGATCCTCCAAGTCAAAGATTCTTGCGTTGCATTGCTGTTGTGGGTGCCGGTGTCATCTATTGAAGTGATGACACCGGCCACACCAAGGTGTTGAGCCGTGTTAGTTCGTGCTGACTTAGGAATTTGCTTCGATGTAAGCAACTGCGTCACCGACGGTGACAAGGTTTTTAGCTTCGGCATCTGGGATTTTTACGCCCCACTTGTCTTCTGCTGCCATGACAACTTCGACCATGGAGAGTGAATCAACGTCGAGATCGTCGACGAACTTCTTATCAAGTGTGATCTGGTCTACGGGGACGCCGGCAACTTCGTTGACGATTACGGCAAGTCCGCCTAATACTTCTTCCTGGCTCATTTCGTGCCTTTCGTTTGGTGTGTTTATTGGTGTGTTTTTTTGTTGTGCGTATTGGTATCCCGCGTGAGTGTGCGGAAATCTAGGGCAGGGTAACAACCTGTGCTGCGTGGACCAAGCCTGAGCCAAATCCAATGAGTAGCGCGGTATCACCGGATTTTGCTTCACCGCTTTGCAGCATGGCGTCCATTGCAAGTGGGATTGAGGCGGCTGACGTATTCCCCGTCGTGATTATGTCCCGGGCAACCTTGACATTCGGGGGTAGGTCCAGGGCTCGCACGAGGGCGTCGGTGATTCGGTTGTTGGCTTGGTGGGGGATGAATACGTCGAGGTCTGCAGCAGTGATCCCGGCCTGCTCGAGTGCTTCCTTGGTGGCTTTTGGCATTTCACCAACAGCCCAGCGGAATACTTGCTGGCCGGCCATGACGGCTGTCGGGTAGTCGGGAACTAGCCCATCGCGGAAGTCGTTGAGTGAAGCGGTCATGGTGATCGCGTCCTTCTGGCTCCCGTCGCCACCCCACACGATCGGGCCGATTCCGGGGGTGTCTGACGGACCGATAACAACAGCCCCAGCGCCATCAGCGAATAGAAATGCGGTGCCGCGATCGTGCTCGTTGACAACGTCGGTGAGTCTTTCAACGCCAATTACCAGAATGTATTTGGCGCTACCCCCGCGAATAATGTCGGCGGCCATGCCAACCCCGTAGCAGAAACCAGCACAGGCTGCAGCAAAGTCAAGGGCCGGAGCACCGCGAGCACCAATGAGTTCGCCTACTTCAACCGAGGCAGAAGGGAATGCGTACGGGTGGGAGACAGTGCCCAGCATGATCAAGCCGATGTCGGTTGGTTCGATGCCCGCGCGCTCGACTGCAATTTTTGCAGCTTCAGCGGCCATGTCGACAACTGATTCACCTTCGCCAGCCCAGCGCCGTTCGGTTATTCCCGAACGCTCGCGGATCCATTCGTCTGTTGAGTCAATGAGCTCACACACTTCAGCGTTGGTGACGACGCGCCGGGGGCGGTAGGTGCCAACAGAATAAATCCGTGCGTGTTTGGCGCCGGTCACGGTGTTAAGACTTGGCATGTGTTCCTTTTTCGTGTTTAGAAGGATTGTTCGGTGGGATGTAGGCGCAAGAGGGGTGCTCCCGGTGAGACTGGGTCACCGTCTTGAGTGAGCCATTCAATGATTGTTCCACCGTGTGGTGCGTGAATTGGAATTTCCTCGCGCGAGGTTTTTATGTAACCGACATGGGTGTGGGGTGGCAGTGAATCACCCTCGGCGAAGGCTACGTCGGCTGTCCGGAAAATTCCTTTTGCAGGAGCAATGACCAAGCGCCAGGTCGGGCTGGTTTCAATTGTCGACTTCACGCCATGTTTTTCAATGAGTTTCCACGCGGAGGGCAGATCGTCTGGTGTTTTAAGGGCGAGGGTTTCAACTCCGGGCATGGCACGCTTGGCTAAATTGGTCAGTGTTCCTGCAGGTGGAATTTCAATCATCGCTGTCACGCCAAGATCGAGCATTGTTTGCATGCACAGATCCCAACGGACAGGTTGGGCCACCTGGGAAACAAGCCTGCGGACAACGGCGCGGCCGTCGTGGACAACCTGACCGTCAGAGTTTGAGATTAAACGAATGCGTGGATCGTGGGTGCTCAAGGCGTTCCCGATCCGGCCCAGGGTCGCGCTGGCGCTTGCCATGTGTTCGGTGTGAAATGCGCCAGCAACCTCGAGCGCTCGCACCCGCGCACCTTCGGGGGGAGTGAAGCTCTCAAGTTGCGCTTTCGTGCCTGCTACAACAATTTGTCCGGCACCATTGATATTCGCGCACGTTAAACCAACTTCGGTTGCAGCTGCAATAACTTCTTCTTTGTCTCCGCCAAGAACCGCCGCCATTCCGGTTTGGGTCACGGCTGAAGCCTGTGCCATTGCTTTGCCGCGTTCGCGAACAAACACCATGGCCTGTTCGGCGGTAAGAACTCCCGCTCCAACCGCTGCGGTGATTTCACCAACGGAGTGGCCTGCGCCGGCGCCAATTGAAGCGAATGCCGCAGAGGGGTGGGGGAAAAGACTCAGGAGGGTGACCAGGCCAGCGCCCACGATTAAAGGTTGGGCAACGGCCGTGTCGCGGATCGTGTCCGTGTCGGACTTGGTCCCGTGCGTGAGTAGGTCGACCCCGCTGACGAGGGAGAGCCACTCAAGTCGCTCGGCAATACCGGGAACGTCAAGCCAAGGGGTGAGAAATCCGGGAGTTTGGGCGCCCTGTCCGGGCGCTACGACTACTAGCACGGTGCTACCTTTCCGTAGATATCCACCAAGATCGGGCATGTAACTGTCAATATTTCCCCGAATTTTTTGTAGGAAACCTACAATAGACTAGTTGTCTTGCTGAATTCGACCAAGAATCAGCGCTAAACGCACCGTGAAGGAGTCCCGAGGGTCGGTGAGGTCGTATCCGATTAACTCGGTGATCCCTTTGATTCGATATCGAATCGTATTGGCGTGCACGAAAAGCGACCGGGCACTAGCTTCCAAGGACTGTCCGTTTTCGAGGTAGCTCTCGGCAGTTTCCAGCAGAGTCGGGTCAGAGGTAAGTGGTACGAAAATATTCTCGATGATCTGCTGGCGGGCATCACTCTCGCCCATGAGGGCCCGTTCGGCCAAGAGCTCCCAAGCAAATACCGGGCGTGGGGCATTGGGCCACGCGCTCGCTGCTGCGACACCTGATACGCATGTGCGGGCAGCGACGCCGAGTTCGGTGAGTCCGGTCACCGACTCGGTGACAACAACCGGGCCCGGACCAAAATATGGGGTCATGAGTCGGTGGGAAGCCAAAGGATCAAGGCCCTTGCCGCCAATAATTACGAGCATGACCGGGCCGTGAATTCCGGTGAGTAGGTCAAGGCTGTGGCTTCGGGCAGCCATTCGCATGACCGAAAGCGATTCGTGATTATCCGACTCCGGTGGTGCACCCGCAAGGACGAGGGCCGGTCGGTCCTGTGACCAGCCCAGGGCTGCAATTCGACTCAGGATTTCACTATCCACGTCACTTCTAATAAGTGCATCGAGAATTAAGGCCTCAAGCCGAGCATCCCACGCACCACGCGCTTCCGCGGCTCGCGCGTACACCTCGGCCGCGCTAAATGCGACCTCTCGGGAGTATTGAAGGCTTGCGATTCGCGCGCGATCGAGCTCCTCACCTGTTAAGAACGTGTCGAGTTGACTCTCAACCGCGTCAATCGTTGCGCGCACAAGTTCAACGGTCTGTTCCAGTGAAATCACCCGAGCGAGTTCGCGGGGTGCGGCACCGAAGACGTCGGAGGTGAGTTTGGGGACGGTTGTTCCGGGGGATTTCGCCCACTCTGCGTACCAGCCAATGAAAGCGCCGATCCCGGCTTGGGCGACCACCGCGACCCAAGCCCGCTGGTCCGCGCTGAGTTCTCGGTACCACGGGAAAGCTTCCATGCGTTTAACGGCCAAAGTGCCGAGGTCGCCGGACGCGGCCTGCATGCGGGTAATGACCATTAGCCGGTTGAGACGCCGATGAGCGAACCGACAATGTAAGTCACAGCGGCAGCACCGACCCCCCATGAGAGTTGGCGCATTGCACTAAAAACAATTCCGCGGCCGGAGAAACGACCGACTACACCGCCAACCACGCACAGCGCAATGATCGCCGCGGCAATTGCGGTGTAGAAGGCTGCGGCGCCACTAAGTACCGCGTAGGGAATTACCGCGACGCTTGCACCTATTGCAAATGCCACAAAACTTGAAATTGCAACTTTGACCGGTGAACCGAGTTCGTCGGGGTCAAGGCCCAATTCTTCACGCACAAGTGTGTCCAACGCAGTCTTGGGGTCAGACATGATTGTGTCGGACACAGCTTTGGCCTGCGCTCTGTCCAAACCCTTGGCACGGTAAATCAGTTCAAGTTCCTTGGCTTCCTCTTCGGGTTTCTCGCGGAGTTCAATTGCTTCCATTTCGATTTCGCGGCGGAAGAGGTCGCGCTGGCTGGCAACACTGACGTATTCACCGGCTGCCATGGAGAATGATCCAGCGAGCAGCCCGGCCAGCCCGGCAAAAAGCACAGTGCTGTTCTCAAGGGAACCGTTCAGGCTTGCACCGGCGAAACCCATGACGAGTGCGGTGTTGGAAACCAGGCCGTCTGAGATACCAAAGACCGCAGCTCGAACTGAACCGGAACGGTCAACTTTGTGCCACGGCTCACCGCCGGTCGAGGTAGTGGCAGCTCGCGAAGTGATTTTCGGGATCGTCGTGCCGGTCTGCATACTGCGGAAGACTTCAGCGTGTTCGCGTTCGTCAATGGGCATCGACTCGAGTGCTTCTGGTTCGTCGTCGTACATGCCGGCGTTGGCGCCTTCGATTTCTTCCAAGGTCCCAAGCACACTATTGAGCCCTGTTGAGCGCGCGGTGTTGACAAGTTTTTGGTCTTGGGGGTCAAGTCGAGTTGGCGCTGGTGGAATTTCGACTCCGTACTCGTTGAGTTTTTCAACCCAGTGTTCTGCGTGAGCATCTTCAATGTCAGCGAGTTCTATCAGTGCATCCGCGCGATCCCCGGTCACCGTTTCAGCCAAAGCGCGATACAGCATTGACGCTTTGCGCTCAGCATCTAGGTAACGCAGGAAGCGCTTGGGATCTTTGTCCACTTTCAGCCAGAACCTTCCGTGTTGCCGGCATCCGCTGCCGCAGGGTCAAGGAGTTGATACTTGTTTATCGCTTGTGTCACCACAGTCTTGTTCACCTCGCCACTTGCCGCAAGCGATGCCAACGTTTGAACCGTGATTGACTCGGCGTCCACTAGGAAGTGACGACGTAGAGCACCGCGAGTGTCAGAAAGCCCCCAACCGTCGGTGCCCAAACTCGCGAATGCGTTAGGCACCCATGCAGTGATCTGATCTTGGACCGCACGCATGAAGTCAGAGACCGCCACAACAGGGCCGGCTGTTCCTTCCAGGCACGCGGTGACGTAGGCCTGCTGTGGTTCCTGCTCGGGGTAGAGCAGGTTATGGCGGTCGGCGGCTAAGCCGTCGCGTCGCAGTTCATTCCATGAGGTAACCGACCACACGTCAGCACTGACCCCCCAGTCTTGCTGCAGGAGTTGCTGGGCTTTGAGTGCCCAAGGAACGCCAACACCACTAGCCAATATCTGAGCCTTGGTACCCGGTTCCTCTGATTTATTGAGTAGGTACATTCCTTTAAGGATCCCGTCAACGTCAACGTTTTCGGGCTCAACAGGTTGAACGTAGGGCTCGTTGTAGATCGTGAGGTAGTAGTAGATGTTCTCTGAGTCTTCGCCGTACATCCGGCGCAAGCCGTCTTTGACAATATGCCCGAGTTCGTAACCGAACGCTGGATCATAGGAAACAACAGCGGGGTTGGTGCTCGCCAACAGGATCGAGTGACCGTCTTCGTGTTGTAATCCTTCACCATTAAGGGTCGTTCGACCTGCTGTTGCGCCAAGTACGAACCCGCGAACCATTTGGTCACCAGCTGCCCAAAACGCGTCACCTGTTCGTTGGAATCCGAACATCGAATAAAAGATATATACCGGAATCATCGGTTCGTTGTGGGTTGAGTACGACGAACCTGCGGCCGTGAAGGAAGCCACAGAACCGGCTTCGTTGATTCCCTCGTGGAGGATCTGCCCGTCGGTTGCTTCCTTGTAGGAGAGCAGTAGCTGACTATCCACGGACTGGTATTGCTGCCCGTGCGGTGAGTAAATCTTGGCGGTAGGGAAGATCGAATCCAGTCCGAAAGTGCGGGCTTCGTCAGGGATGATTGGGACGAAACGTGCACCGATGTTTTCGTCTTTGATTAGGTCTTTGAAGAGTCGAACAAATGCCATGGTTGTTGCAATCGGTTGATTACCCGATCCGCGCTTCATGACTTCGTAGACCTTGTCGCCGGGAAGAACCAGCGGACGTGACTCTTCCCTGCGCGCTGGAAGTGATCCACCGAGTTGGCGGCGGCGCTCCATCATGTACGCGAGGTTTTCGTCCTCTGGGCCCGGGTTGTAGTACGGCGGCAAGTAAGGGTCGGATTCAAGTTGTGCGTCCGAGATGGGGATGTGCAGGCGATCACGGAATTCCTTGAGGTCTTCCAGCGAGAGTTTTTTCATTTGGTGGGTTGAGTTGCGACCCTCAAAGCTTGAGCCAAGGGTCCATCCCTTGATCGTCTTAGCCAAAATCACGGTTGGCTGGCCTTTCGTTTCCGTTGCTGACTTGTACGCCGCGTACATTTTGCGGTAGTCGTGGCCGCCACGGGAAAGATTCCAAATATCGTCGTCGGACCAGCCTTCAACGAGTTTGGCGGTGCGCGGGTCGCGCCCGAAGAAGTGGTCACGAATGTAACCGCCGTCATTCGCCTTGTAGGTCTGGAAATCACCGTCGTGGGTGGTGTTCATGAGGTTCACCAGTGCGCCGTCACGGTCGGCCGCGAGGAGTTCATCCCACTGGCGACCCCAGACGACCTTGAGAACATTCCAACCGGCGCCGCGGAATAGAGACTCAAGTTCTTGAATGATTTTGCCGTTTCCACGGACCGGTCCGTCAAGGCGCTGCAGATTGCAGTTTACGACAAAAATTAAGTTGTCGAGTTCTTCACGGGCGGCAAGTCCAATAGCACCAACCGCGTCGACTTCATCCATTTCGCCGTCACCGAGGAAGGCCCACACTTTCTGGCCGGAGGTGTCCGCGAAACCGCGGTTGTTCAGGTACTTGTTGAATCGTGCTTGGTAAATCGCGTTGAGTGGGCCGATCCCCATTGAGACCGTGGGGAATTGCCAGAACCACGGCATCAGTCGAGGGTGCGGGTAGGAAGGAAGTCCACCGGCCGGGTGCGAAAGCTCTTGGCGGAAACCGTCCATCTGGGCTTCGGTCAAGCGACCTTCAACGAATGCGCGCGCATAAATTCCGGGGGATGCATGTCCTTGGTAGAAAATCTGATCTGCGCCTCCGGGGTGCTCGGGTCCTTTGAAAAAGTGGTTGAAACCCACTTCGTACAGGGTCGCCGAGCTCGCGTACGTGGAAATGTGCCCGCCAACGGAAACTCCGGGACGCTGAGCCCGATGCACCATGATCGCGGCATTCCAGCGGATCATTGCGCGAATCCGACGCTCCACGAACTCGTCCCCGGGGAACCAAGGTTCGTTGTCAGGTGCGATCGAGTTGATGTAGTCGGTGCTGCGAAGACTAGGGACACCTACATTGTTTTCAGCAGCCCTGCGCAAAAGCTCCAGCATGAGGAAGCGTGCTCGGTAGTTGCCGCCGTTCTCGACCAAACCATCAAATGACTCGAGCCACTCCTGGGTTTCCGTTGGGTCAACATCCACGTATTGAGTGGGCAGTCCGCCTGCGAGAAGTGGGGAACGAGGGTTCGGCACAGTTGGCACCTTTCATTTCTCACCCGCAGGATCGCTGCCGGTGATCGGAGTCGTGTAGCTACAGAGTTAGTGACGCTGGAGCCATTTCCTATCTTTGCGCATGTCACACATCCATGCGCATTCGCCTCTGTAGTGGATCCCGTACCAGATCAATTGGGTGATCGCTAGGCTCACCCCGTGTCCTTTCGACAAAATCAGATCAGAGCTCTTTGTTCAATCCACTTGCAAAATAGCTGCGTATTGGGTGGACTAGTCCCGTGAGCGCATCACCCCAAGGACTTGAGCGGGCCGCCCGTCTTTCCTTAGCCTCCGGTCAGATAGTCCAGGAAGTCGGTTATGACACCGATTGCGACGCTGATCTGCGTGAAGCCGTTGTGGAAATTATCGGCGCAGATCTTGTTGACCTCGACTTCGAAGAGGTCGTGGATGCAGCCCTGCTGTGGTTCCGAGAGGACGACGGTGACCTCACCGACGCACTCGTAGACGCCATCACCCCACTTGCAGACCAAGGTGTTGTGTGGTTGTTGACACCAAAACCTGGCCGTGAAGGCCACATTGAACCGGAAGACATCACCGACGCGGCGCAGACAGCCGGCTTGCGGCAGACCAGCACGATCAGCGCTTCGGACAACTGGCAGGGCACACGACTGGTGGCTCCGCGCGCTAAGCGTTAATTTGTCCGTGCGTTAGTCTGTCCCGCATGTCATTGGGAATAGGCGATCGCGCCCCAGAATTCACCCTCTCTAACCAGTTCGGCGAGGCAGTTTCCCTCTCCGACTTCCACGGGAAAAAGAACGTAGTAATCACGTTCTATCCGTTCGCATTCTCCGGAATTTGCACCGGAGAACTGTGCACAATCCGTGATCGCCGTGCAGATTTTATTAACGATGACACAGAGGTGTTGAGCATCTCCTGTGATCCAGTGCCAAGCCTGAAGGTGTTCACAGAGCAAGAGAACTTCACCCACAATTTGCTCAGCGACTTTTACCCGCACGGAGCAGTCTCCAAGGAATACAACGCATTCCTTGAAGACAAGGGTTTTGCCACCCGCGCGGCCTATGTAATTGACAAAGAAGGCTTCATTCGTTGGGCGGTCATTAACGGACCGGGCGAAGAACGTAACGCCGACGAATACGCCGCAGCACTCGCTGAGCTTTCGTAGTCTTTTAGTCTTTCCCGCCGGTAACCCCAAGCGAGGTTGTGTCGTCGGTTTCATGCGTTGAGGCTTTGTTGATCTGATTCACATGGGAGACGATCCCGCCGATCAACGCAATCTGTGCTGTCATGTCTGCGCCCCGAACAGCTTGATGCGCCGCGGTGATCCCGATACTTTGGGTTGGATCATCTGTTGCCAGGTTGTCCGCTGCTAGATCGAGCAGGTCAGCAAGTGGAGACAATGCAGCCTTGGGAATCTGTGAATCAAGATTTGAGTTGGTGGCGCCTCGTAGGTCGTTGGCAATGTTGAGAACCCGAGCGCTCATTACCTGATTAGCGCGCAGCAACTCTTTGAGCGAACTCATATCCTCGCTATTAATACGCGGGCTCCACTTCGAGTGCTTGGACAAATCTTCGTATTGCGCGGAAAGTCCTAATACCTGATTTCGCAGCTCGACTGCTTGATCGTGCCATTTACTGGCATCAGCTTTTGTGGGTTCATTGCGGATATCTGTTGCGATCTGGCCCAAGACTTGAGCCAACTGAATCTGAACCGAATTCAATCCAACTGCAAGTTTCTGGGTGTCACGAGTTGGTGAGGCCAAGAAGGAAGCAATAAGAGCGAATAGCGCACCGATCATGACTCCGGTGAATCGTTCGAGGGCCAACTCTGTTGTGAGATGTGATCCAACGACAAGGATCACGGTTACGGCCAAACTCGCGGCAACAATTGGTGACTCGGTGGGGTTGTTGTACTGCATAACCCGAGCCATGACAAAACTTAAAGCCACCAGCAGCAGAATCACAACTGCGCTGCTGCCAATCACGGAAACGATTGCAAGTGCAACTGCTGCACCAACAAGTGCACCGAGTAGTTGAAAAGAGGTCTCTTTGGCGGCGTGGTGAAACGTCACGCGTGTTGCGACAACAGCGGTAATTGCTGCGGGGACGGGTGAGGCGTATGGAATTGCGTCACTGACAAGGTAGGCGAAGAATGCTGCAAAAGAAGTCAGCACCGCCAACCGAATATAGGTGGTGGGCTTGAATCGTTTGAGTCGGGCGACTCGAGCGCGATCAAAGCGGGGTGAACTCACTGACCCAGTATCGCACTTGGCTCGAACAACAGGACAAATTGCAGTTACCAGGTCAAGGTGCGGGTCGCAAGAAGCTCGGCCTCACCACTGTCGTGTGTGACATGAATCGTGGGGATTCCAGCCCGAGTTATCAAGTCTTTGACGTCGGTTAGAAGCCGCATGCGAGTTGTTTTATCAAGCGCGCTGTACGGTTCGTCGAGCAAAAGCACGGCAGGGTTAGCTGCAATGGCGCGGGCAAGTGCTACTCGTCCGGCCTGACCACCTGAAAGCTCCCAGGTCTTATTACCCGTGACGTCACTCAACCCGACCCACTCGAGAAGCTCGGCCGCACGCTCGCGAGCTTCTTTCTTGGTTTTTCCTTGGGCGCGCAACGAGTAACCAATGTTGTCAAGGAGAGAAAGGTGTGGGAACAACAGTGGGTCTTGGAATACCAATCCAATATTGCGCCTGTGAATTGGGACACCGGACAGGCATTTCTCGCCCAATAAAATTTCGCCACTAAGCGGCCGTGTGATACCGGAGAGCGTGCTCAGAAGTGTGGACTTGCCGCACCCGCTTTCGCCGAGCACCACCAAGATTTCTCCAGGTCCAACGTGAAAGTTCAAGGCTTGTGTCAGTGGAGTCTCATAGCCGATTACTAGGTCACGAGCACGCAAAATCGATTCGGTCATGTAAGCACCTTTCGCGTCGAGATCCGGTCAACGACCGCGAGAAGGGTCATGGTCAGGATCACCAGAATCACGCTAAGGACAGCTGCCGTGGCGAAGGAGGACTCGCCCGGCTTGCTCAGTAGTCGTTCGATTTGCACGGGAACAGTTGGTGAGTCCGTTCGGGAAAGCAAACTTGCTGCGCCAAACTCACCGAGGGATACAGCGGCCGCGAGGCCTCCAGCCGCGAGCATCACTCCACTAAAAACGGTGCCAAATGCGGTCCACCACGCGCGCATTGGTGCAGCCCCCAAACTCAATGCAACGAAGTACCTCCGCGGATCCACGTTGCGCAGACTGGGAGTGGCTACGGCGACAACTATCGGAACAGCAATAAGTGCGTGCGTGATTGGGATCAGGACTCCGGTTCCACGCAAGTCAAGTGGCCCGCGTGAAAATGCGAGAAGTATTCCCAGCCCCAAGGTAACGGCGGAAACTCCAAGTGGAATGAGGGCAAGCGTAGCCACAATTCCCCTCTTACTCATCACGGCAATTGCAATTGCCCCACCCAGAAGCGCCGCAATGACCGCTGTCCCTAGAGCTAGAGCCAGTGAACGACCAAGGGCCCCGACGGGTGAGCCGATCCGCGCGTTCTCGGTGCTCCACAGGCCACTCCACCAGCCTGTGGTCAGACCGTTAGCGCTGGTGACCGAGGCCCACAGAATGCTGGCGATTGGGGCGAGAACCAGAGCGGCACCGATAAGAACGGTGGCTCCCACGGCTACGGTAGTTTTGTGAGTTCCAATTTTCTCTCGCTCAAGGGTCACTTTCGCGCGAGGTTCACGGCGACTAATTCGAGCTGAGAAAATAAACACGAGACTCACCACGAGCAGTTGGAGTGTTGCGGCCGCAAGAGCAGTGGGGAAGTCGAGTAGAACCGATGTTGATCGCAGTAGTACTTGTTCCAGGGTGCGAGTCGTGGAACCGTCTCCCAGGACCACGACAATTCCTAGTGAACTAAAGGAAAAAATGAACACAACGCTCGCCGCCACGACAATCGAGTTACGCAGGGCCGGAAGGGTGACCGTGCGGAATACGTGAAAGGGCGTGGCCCCCAAGGT
Organism: Actinobacteria bacterium UBA7422; assembly: GCA_002469525.1. GTDB lineage: Bacteria > Actinomycetota > Actinomycetes > S36-B12 > S36-B12 > UBA4592. The sequence continues at coordinate 27,958 of DKME01000042.1, read as the reverse complement.
TGCGGCGGTCACCTCCATCCTTCGATCCAACGTTGACCATTGTGCACCTACAAGACGAACAACAACGGCAATATTTATATAGGCGTGTGCAAGAACGACCAGCAGCAAGCCATTTGAGATTGCGGAACCAAACAAGGATCTAAACCCAAGGGCAACGACAACCGTAGGCAATACAAATGGAACAGTGACAAGTGCAAGCATGAATCCGCGCCCAGGGAACTGATAGTTGAACAGGACTCGAGCAATGGGTATCCCGATTGCAAGTGACAGCATCACACTAAGAACAGCTTGTCCACTAGCCAGCAGAACCACTTTCCACAGGGTGGAACTTGCTAACGCGGTGAGGGTCTGCGAACTCACGGCGATCGAAGCCAATCGAATAAGTGGGTAAACCAAAAAAACTGTGAGCACTACGGCTGGGAACACCCAAAGCCACGTCAGTCTTCGGGGTAGGTGTGAAGCCAGGGTGCCGCTCAGCGGTTCATCACCGAACCCCAGGTGGCCAACAATGATGCAAGTTGGTCTTTGACCTGTTCTGCGGGAAGGGATGCGCTTTCTGCGACTATCGGAGTGAATTCGGTGAAGGCTGACGGCAGCGTGGCATCAGCGCGCACCGGGTACACAAACATGTTCAATGGAATGTCTTCTTGAACGGCGCGGGAGAGTAGCGCATCGATAACTTTTTGAGCGCCTTCAGGGTTTTCCGCACCTTCGAGGATTCCGGCGTACTCGACCTGCCGGAAGCACGAGTCGGTCATGACCGAAGTTGACGGTGTGCTCACACTTGAATCTTCCGCGAACACGATTTCGGCGGCTGGACTTGTTGCATAGGACACAACAAGTGGTCGGTCTCCACCTGAAGGGGTGAACTGGGAGTAATACGCGTCGGTCCATGATCCGGCTACCGCCACACCGCCGTCGCGCAGCGCTTCCCAGTAAGAGGGCCAATCTGTGCCAAATCGGGCGACCGTTGCAAGGAGGAAGGCCAGCCCAGGGGAGGAAGTAGCGGGATCTTCGACAACGAGCCGATTGGCAAACTCGGGAAGTTCGTCCAAGGTAGTGGGTGCGGTTAGTCCTTGCTGCGCAAACCAAGTGTCATCGACATTAATACATACGTCGCCAAAATCAATCGGGGTGAGCCGCCCACCTTGGGTGTCGTCGGCGAACTCCGGTAGGACATTGGCAAGTTCAGGGGACTCGTATGTCTGGAACACGCCCTCCTCGGTTGCCCGAAGCGCAAGTGTGTTGTCGATCCCAAACAGCACGTCTGCTGTGGGTTGACCCGCGGAAAGAATTGCGCTTGCCGTGAGTGTTCCCGCATCTCCCGTTGACGTGATCTGCAGGTCGACCCCTTGTGCCCGCAGGTCTTCAACGAATGAGGGTGAAAGCACAAAGGATTCATGGGTGATCATGCGCACGGTCTCTAACTCATTGCTAGGGCTCCCATTGGAACCCGTAGCCGCGCTTGAACCGGTTTCAGGTGTACTTGAACAAGCAGTGAGAGCCAGGGCACCACACATAGTTATTGCAATAAAACGAAACATTTCCACTCCCTCGCGCTGGAATTACCCAGATCAGGTTTTGTGGGTCGGCAGTGGCCACTGCCCTCTCAGCCCGCTGATCCCGCGAGCTCCCCAAGGTGGGTGAAGGCTAGCACGGACGGGGGCTTTGTTGGAATCGAGCGCATTGAAGAATCAAGTGTTCTAGGCTTTGATCGTGAGTATCCAAGAGCCAAAACCTGAAAGGACTGATTTTGACTGTGACGTTGCAATCATTGGGTCCGGATTTGGTGGTTCTGTTTCGGCATTGCGATTAGCCGAGAAGGGCTACTCTGTCGTAGTTTTTGAGGCCGGTCGTCGTTTTACCGAAGATACGTATGCAAAGAATTCGTGGGATCTGAAAAATTTTCTATGGGCACCTGAGCTTGGATTCTTTGGAATCCAAAGAATCCACGTTCTCAAAGGTGTTGCGATTCTTGCTGGCTCAGGTGTTGGCGGTGGCAGCTTGGTGTACGCGAACACCCTCTACGTTCCCGGAGACACGTTTTTCCAAGACCCGCAGTGGGGTGAGATCACCGACTGGAGAGGTGAACTGGCTCCTTTCTACGACCAAGCCAAGCGCATGTTGGGGGTAACACAGAACCCCACAATGACTCCTTCAGACATGGTCATGAAAGAGATTGCAGAAGACATGGGGGTGGGTGCCACTTTCACGCTCACACCTGTGGGAGTTTTCTTTGGCGAAGGTCATGGAAAAAAATCCGCAGATCCTTATTTTGGGGGAGTTGGGCCAACTCGAACGGGCTGCATCGAGTGTGGCGAGTGCATGACAGGTTGCCGTTACAACGCAAAAAATACTCTGCCAAAGAATTATCTCGGGTTGGCAGAGGCGGCAGGTGCGAGCGTGATGCCAATGTCAACTGTGACAAAGGTTCAACCCTTACCCGATGGCGGATACCGGATCACGATACGCAAAACGGGAACAAAAGATGAAAGTAGTTACACGGCAAATGACGTAATCTTTGCAGCGGGAACATACAACACTCAAAAGTTGTTGCACCACATGAAAGACGAAGGCATCCTTCCGAATCTTTCGCCCGCACTAGGAAAGCTTTCGCGCACAAACTCCGAGTCAATTCTCGGCGCAGTTGCAAAGACGACAAGAACTGACTTCACCGAAGGCGTGGCAATCACTTCCAGTTTCTTCCCTGATCCGCAGACCCATGTCGAGCCGGTTCGATACGGAAAAGGCTCCAACTCAATGGGACTTCTGCAAACAATTATGACAAGGCCGGAAGTGGGCAGGAAACGTTGGTCGGTCTGGATCAGAGAAATGATCAAGAACCCGAAAGATGTTGCTATTGCTTTGAACGTCAAGTCGTGGAGCGAGCGAAGCGTGATCTCACTCGTGATGCAAACCGTCGACAATTCACTAACCCTGCAAGGTAGACGCAACCGATTCGGACGCTGGTCACTTGGCACGGTGTCCTCTGAGTCAACCCCTGCGCCTACCTACATTCCCGTTGCACAGGAAGTTGTTGAACGCGCCGCAGAAATTATTGACGGACGACCGGGCAGCAGTGTTTTTGAAAACTTTGATGCAGCATTGACGGCGCACTTCGTTGGAGGATGCGTGATTGGCAGTGATGCAAGCCATGGCGTAATTGACGGTTATCACCGCGTATACGGATATGCGGGGCTTCACATTGTTGACGGCTCAGCCATCACGGCAAATCTAGGAGTCAATCCGTCATTAACAATCACAGCGCAGGCCGAGCGAGCCATGTCTCTGTGGCCCAATAAAGGCGAGGCGGATACCCGCCCTGCGCTAGGTTTGCAATACAAGAAAATCTCACCAATCGCGCCCAAGAATCCGTACGTACCCGAGCATGCGCCCGCGGCATATCGCGTAAGTAAGTGAATCACTACGGGCAGCAGAGTTCGTTAGCTATGCGCGCAACTGTAGGTCAAATTTGCCCACTTTTGGGTTGTGTCGAATCACAGTGAATCATGGAAATCTCATTGTTTTTGTTGAATCGCGTGACCTGTTCCGGTAGCCTTTGACACCTAAACTCTGGAGGAGACATGGCTCTTAGCGAAGATTTTAAAACTTTCACCAAAATAAATCTTAATGAGAGCGAGATGCCCACTCAGTGGTACAACATTATTCCTGACCTACCCGCACCCCCACCACCACCGCTTCACCCTGGCACACATCAACCTGTTGGCCCGGAAGATCTCGCGCCGCTGTTTCCCATGGATCTAATTTTGCAAGAGGTTTCGACAGACTCCTATATTGACATCCCAGGTGAAGTCCTCGATATTTACCGCACCTGGCGTCCATCGCCACTCTTTAGGGCGCGAAGGTTAGAGAAATTTTTGGATACACCAGCGCGCATCTACTACAAGTACGAGGGAGTTTCACCTGCTGGCTCACACAAAACTAATACTTCGGTGCCGCAGGCTTACTACAACAAAATAGCGGGTATCAAAAAGCTGACGACTGAAACGGGAGCCGGCCAATGGGGGACAGCACTTGCTTTCGCTTGCTCGCTCTTTGACCTGGAGTGTGAGGTGTGGCAGGTAGGTGGTTCCTACGACATGAAACCATACCGTCGAATAATGATGGAAGTTTTTGGTGCCTCAGTGCATCGATCACCATCACAGTTGACTGAAGCCGGCAGGAATTTAGCACTTGACCCAAGGAACGAGTCAGGTTCTTTGGGAATTGCAATATCCGAGGCAGTAGAAGCGGCAGTAGGCGATCCAACTATTGCCTATGCACTGGGATCAGTTCTCAATCATGTGCTTCTGCACCAAACCATCATTGGTGAGGAAGCGCTGAAACAGCTGGCGAAGGTGGGCGAGACTCCAGATCTGTTAGTGGGTTGCACCGGTGGCGGTTCGAATTTTGCCGGCCTGTCCTTCCCCTTCATGCGGGAAAAAATGAAAGGCAATATGAATCCTGAGATTCGTGCTGTCGAGCCGGCATCCTGCCCGTCGCTCACGCGAGGTGTGTATGCCTACGACTTCGGAGATACCGCAGGCATGACCCCACTCATGAAGATGCACACCCTGGGCCATGATTTCATTCCGGATCCAATTCATGCTGGTGGTCTTCGCTACCACGGAATGGCTCCTTTGGTTTCGCACATCTATGAACTAGGCATGATGACTGCAACAACGGTTGACCAGAAGGAATGCTTTGCAGCGGCAGTCCAATTTGCTCGGACTGAAGGGATTGTTCCTGCTCCAGAGCCGACTCATGCGATTGCGGTAGCGATTGCCGAAGCATTGAAGGCCAAGGAAACAGGTGAAGAAAAAGTGATTCTCACCGCCCTGTGCGGCCACGGTCATTTTGACTTGGCGGCATACGACCAGTTCCTCAATGGTGAAATGTCTGATTCAACATTGAGCGATCAGGACTTTGAAGCCGCCCTTGCGGCATTGCCACAGATGACATAGAAACCTGGCCCGCCCGGAGAAGGGCATAAAAAAACTCGCAAAGACCAACTTTGCGAGTTTTTTAACCAGCTTGGGAAACGATTTTCTCCGTATCAGCCTTGGTGGCGGCGAAAGATCGCATCAATTTCGTCTCGGTGCGAAGGGCTCATGGCCTGTGATCGCTGGAAATTCCATTCTTGCTGGAAGGACCGAGTCGGGTTTGACTGGAAAATCTGACTGAGAACTCTTCCGAAGCTCTGCATGTGCATCACGTCCTTGCTTATTTCTCAATTCCCGGGGTGTCCGGTGAGACAATAGTACGACATGAACGTTATACAAATGTTATCCGGGGTCGGAATTCGTGGTGAACATTAGGAAAATAAACGGATTTCGTCAAGAGATTCGTATTTTTGCACTCAAACCTGAGGGGGGAGTTTGTCCCATTTCTGTCACAGCTAATACGCGGAATCGGTAGGAACCGGGTTTTGTGGGCAGTGGACAACTCAGGGACTTGGCCTGGGGGTTAATCCCCCTGAGGGTACAGATCCTCTTTCCTTGTACATCGATAATTCGATACTGCTTGACCACGGCGGAAGTTGAGCCTGCCAACGTTGTGAAAGTAATCTTCTTCTTGGTCACCCTCGGTGGCGCCATTTGCGTGGGGGCCACTATTACCGCGCTCAGGCTGGCCGGCAATGCATTGCC